>RFIR01000538.1 GCA_003695135.1 Alphaproteobacteria bacterium
ATTCCTGCAGCATGCGCTTTTCGTTGCGCACGGTGATGTCGGGCGCGCGCAGCTCGATCAGCCGCTTGAGCCGGTTGTTGCGGTTGATCACGCGGCGGTAGAGATCGTTGAGATCCGAGGTCGCGAAGCGGCCGCCGTCGAGCGGCACCAGCGGGCGCAGCTCGGGCGGGATCACCGGAACCACGGTCAGCACCATCCATTCGGGCCGGTTGCCCGATTCGATGAAATGCTCGACCAGCTTCAGCCGCTTGATGATCTTCTTGCGCTTGATGTCCGAGGTTTCCTCGGCCAGCCCCTCGCGCAGCGTGTCCGCCTCGGCCTGAAGGTCGATCGCCGCCAGCATCTCGCGGATCGCCTCGGCGCCGATGCCGGCGGTAAACGCGTCCTCGCCATAGCTGTCCTGCGCGTCGAGATATTCCTCCTCGGTCAGCAGCTGCTTGTGCTTCAGATCGGTCAGGCCCGGCTCGATCACCACATACTGCTCGAAATAGAGCACCCGCTCCAGATCGCGCAGCGTCATGTCGAGCATCAGCCCGATGCGGGAGGGCAGCGATTTCAGGAACCAGATATGGGCCACCGGCGCGGCCAGCTCGATATGGCCCATGCGCTCGCGCCGCACCTTCTGCAGGGTGACCTCGACGCCGCATTTCTCGCAGGTGATCCCGCGATACTTCATGCGCTTGTACTTGCCGCACAGGCACTCGTAATCCTTGATCGGACCGAAGATCCGGGCGCAGAACAGCCCGTCCCGCTCCGGCTTGAAGGTGCGGTAGTTGATGGTCTCGGGCTTCTTGATCTCGCCATAGGACCAGCTGAGGATCCGTTCCGGGCTGGCCAGGCTGATGCGGATCTCGTCGAAGGTCCGGGGAGCCTGCAGCGGGTTGAACGGATTCATGACTTCCTGGTTCATCTCGTCATCCTTGCATTGCGTCGGCAGGGGGTGCGGGGGCGGGCCCGTGCGCCCGCCCGCCGGCTCACTCCACCTCGGCCTCGATCAGCTCGACATTGAGCCCGAGGCTGCGCATTTCCTTGACCAGCACGTTGAAGCTTTCGGGCACGCCGGCCTCGAAATTCTCCTCGCCCTTGACGATCGCCTCATAGACCTTGGTGCGGCCCGCCACGTCGTCGGACTTCACCGTCAGCATCTCCTGCAGCGTGTAGGCAGCGCCATAGGCTTCCAGCGCCCAGACCTCCATCTCGCCGAAGCGCTGACCGCCGAACTGCGCCTTGCCGCCCAGCGGTTGCTGGGTGACCAGGCTGTAGGGGCCGATGGAGCGGGCGTGGATCTTGTCGTCGACCAGATGGTGCAGCTTCAGCAGGTACTTCATGCCCACCGTCACCGGCCGGGCGAAAGCCTCGCCGGTACGCCCGTCATAAAGGGTCGACTGACCCGATTCATCGAAGCCCGCACGCCTGAGCGCCTCGTTGACATCGGCCTCCTTGGCGCCGTCGAAGACCGGCGTGGCGATCGGCACGCCGGCGGTGACGTTCTCGGCCGCCTCGACCAGCTCGTCCTGGCTCATCTCCTCGGTCGCGGCGAGATAGACCTCGTCGCCATAGACCAGCTTGAGCGCGTCCCGCACCGGTGAGACATCGCCCTTGGCGCGGTATTCGACCAGCGCGTCCGCGACGATGTTGCCAAGGCCGCGCGCGGCCCAGCCCATATGGGTCTCGAGGATCTGGCCGACATTCATCCGGCTGGGCACGCCGAGCGGGTTGAGCACGATATCGACCGGCGTGCCGTCGGCGAGGAAGGGCATGTCCTCCTCCGGCACCACCCGGCTGATCACGCCCTTGTTGCCGTGCCGCCCGGCCATCTTGTCGCCCGGCTGCAGCTTGCGCTTCACCGCGACGAAGACCTTGACCATCTTCATCACGCCCGGCGGCAGGTCGTCGCCGCGGCGCACCTTCTCCACCTTGTCCTCGAAGCGGCGGTCGAGCGCCTTCTTCTGGGCGTCGAACTGCTTGTGCAGCGCCTCCAGATTGGCCTGGTCATCCTCGTCGCTCAGCACGATCTGCCACCACTGCCCGCGCGAGAGCGGCTCGAGCAGCGCCTCGTCGATCGTGGCGCCGGCGCTGACCCCGCGCGGCCCCTTCACCGCGGTCTTGCCGATGATGAGATCGTGCAGGCGGGCATAGATGTTGCGCTCGAGAATGGCGAGTTCGTCGACCCGGTCGCGGCTCAGACGCTCGATCTCCTCGCGCTCGATCTGCAGCGCGCGCTCGTCCTTGTCGACGCCGTGGCGGTTGAAGACGCGCACCTCGACCACCGTGCCGAAATCGCCCGGCGGCAGCCTCAGCGAGGTGTCGCGCACATCGGCCGCCTTCTCGCCGAAGATGGCGCGCAGCAGCTTCTCCTCCGGCGTCATCGGGGACTCGCCCTTGGGCGTGATCTTGCCCACAAGGATGTCGCCGGGGCCGACCTCGGCACCGATATAGATGATGCCGGCCTCGTCGAGATTGCGCAGCGCCTCCTCGCCGACATTGGGGATGTCGCGGGTGATCTCCTCCGGCCCCAGCTTTGTGTCGCGGGCCATCACCTCGTATTCCTCGATATGCACCGAGGTGAACACGTCATCCTTCACGATGCGTTCGGAGATGAGGATGGAGTCCTCGTAGTTGTAGCCGTTCCACGGCATGAAGGCGACCAGCACGTTCTTGCCCAGCGCCAGCTCGCCCAGATCGGTGGACGGGCCGTCGGCGATCACGTCGCCGGCCTTGACCGTGTCGCCCACCTTCACCAGCGGACGCTGGTTGATGCAGGTGTTCTGGTTGGAGCGCTGGAACTTGCGCAGCCGGTAGATGTCCACCCCCGGATCGCCCGGCTCCAGCGGGTCGGTCACCCGGATGACGATGCGCATCGCGTCGACCTGGTCGATCACCCCGCCGCGGCGCGCGGTGATCGCGGCCCCCGAATCGCGGGCCACGACCTCCTCCATGCCGGTGCCGACAAAGGGCGCCTCAGCGCGCAGGAGCGGCACCGCCTGGCGCTGCATGTTCGAGCCCATCAGCGCGCGGTTGGCGTCGTCG
>RFIR01000539.1 GCA_003695135.1 Alphaproteobacteria bacterium
CGTGGCGGAGGTGATGCCGGAGGCCTTCATCTCCTGCAGCCACGAGATCGCGCCGGAGTTCCGCGAGTTCGAACGCTTCTCCACCGCCGCCGTCAACGCGACCCTCGGCCCGGTGATGAGCGGCTATGTCCGGCGCCTGTCGGAACGCATCGACGCGCTGGGCGTGAGCGCGCCCAGCCATATCACCCAGTCGAATGGCGGGGTGATATCGTTCGATCTTGCCGCGCGCCAGCCGGTGCGCACCGTGCTGTCTGGTCCCTCCACCGGCGTGGTCGGCGCGGTGGCGCTGGGTCGGCTGGCCGGTGCGCCGGACCTGATCACCTTCGACATGGGCGGCACCTCGACCGACGTGGCGCTGGTGCGCGCGGGCCATCCCGACCGTTCGGGCGACATGGCGGTGCATGGCCATCCGCTGAAGATCCCGATGCTCGACATCAACACCGTCGGCGCCGGCGGCGGCTCCATCGCCCATATCGACCATGGCGGGCTCTTGAAGGTCGGCCCGCAGAGCGCCGGCGCCGAGCCGGGCCCGGTCTGCTACGGGCTGGGGGCGACCGAGCCCACGGTGACCGATGCCAATGTGGCGCTGGGCGTGCTCAACCCGGACTACCTGCTCGCGGGCCGGATGAAGATCGACCGCGGGCTGGCCGTCGATGCCATTGCCGCGGTGGGCGCAAGGCTGGGCCTGTCGATGGAGGAAGCCGCGCAGGGCATCCTCTCCATCGTCACCGCCAACATGGCCAAGGCGATCCGGGTGATCTCGGTGCAGCGCGGGCACGACCCGCGCGGCTTCGCGCTGATGGCCTTCGGCGGCGCGGGGCCGATCCATGCCGCGCGGCTGGCGCGCGAGCTGGAATGCCCGCGCATCATCGTGCCGCCCCATCCCGGCATTCTCTGCGCCACCGGGCTGCTCCTGACCGATCTGGTCACCGATTACGCGCGCACCCGGCTGACACTGCTCGCGGATGGAACCGACGCCATCGCGGCGGAGTTCGCCGCGCTGGAGCGCCAGGCCGCCGACTGGTTCGAGGCCGAAGGTGTGGCTGAGACGGCGCGGCAGCTCTCGCGGTCCATCGACATGCGCTATGCCGGGCAGAATTACGAGCTTGCCGTGCCGGTGCCGGAGGGGGTGGCGGGCGACGCGCTCATCGCGGCGCTGAAGGCCGGTTTCGAGGCGGAACATGCCCGCATGTATGGCTATATCGCCGAGGAGGAGCCGATCCAGCTCGTCACCTTCCGCCTGCAGGCAACCGGGGTGGTGCCGAAATCCGAGATCACCCGCCACCCGCCGGCCGATACCGATCCCGAAGAAGCCCGCTTCGGCAGCCGCACGGTCTGGCTGCCCGAGCGCGGCGGCCGCACGGACGTGCCGCTCTACCAGCGCGCGGGGCTGGGGCCGGGGCACCGCATCGACGGCCCCGCCATCGTGGAACAGATGGATTCCACCACGCTGATCCTGCCCGGCCAGTCCGCGCAGGTGGACGAATACCTCAACATCGTCATCGAGGAGGCGGCATGACCGAGCACCAGCCCGTCACCGCCGTCGCCATCGACCCCATCACCGTGGAGGTGATCGGCAATGCGCTGTCCTCGATCGTCGAGGAGATGGGCGAGACGCTGATCCGCGCCGCCTATTCGACCAACATCAAGGAACGGCGCGACTGTTCGACCGCGCTGTTCAACGCCGAGGGCCAGTGCCTGGCACAGGCCGAGCACGTCCCCATCCATCTGGGCAGCTTCATCGGGCTGATCGAGGCGATCTATGCCCGCATCGACCTCACCGACATCCGCGAGGGCGATGTCTTCATCGGCAACGACGCCTATACCGGCGGCGGGACCCATCTGCCCGACATCGTGCTGGCGGCCCCGATCTTCGTCGAAGGCCGGCTGATGGCCTGGGCGGTCAACCTCGCCCATCACGCCGATTTCGTCGACCGCAGCCACGCGCATATCTTTCAGGAAGGCATCCGCATCCCGCCGGTGCGGCTCTATCGCGAGGGTGTGCTGCAGCAGGACATGCTCGATCTGATCCTGCTCAACTGCCAGGTCCCGCGCGAGCGGCTCAACGATCTGCGCGCGCAGATGGCCGCCAACCGCACCGGCATCACCCGCTTTCGCGCGCTGTGCGAGAGGCACGGCACCTCGGTGGTCCGCGCGGCCGCCGCGGCGCTGCTCGATTACGCCGAACGCCGCATGCGCGCCGGCATCGCCTCGGTGCCCGACGGCACCTATGATTTCGAGGACCGCTTCGATTACCACGAATTCGATGGCGAGCTGACCTTCCGCATCTCGGTCACCGTCGCCGGCGACGACATCCATCTCGATTTCACCGACAACCCGGCCCAACTGCGCTCGGGCGTCAATCTGGTGCGCACCGCGACGCTCGCCACGGTCTATTACGCCATCAAGACGGTGATGGACCCCGACGCCCCGCCCAATGCCGGGCTCTATCGCCCGATCCACGTGAAAACAAAGCCGGGTACCATCATCCATGCCACCGAACCGGCGGCGGTGGACGGGCGCATGCAGGCCTCGGCCCGCGTGGTCGATCTGGTCCATGGCGCGCTGGCCAAGGCGGTGCCGGAGCGGCTGACCGCGGCCCATAACGGCGCCTGCATCGCCGCGATCTTCTCCGGCGCGCATCCGCGCACGGGGGCCTATTACGTCTATCTGGAGACCATCGGCGGCGGCTTCGGCGCCCGCGCCACCAAGGACGGGCTCGACGGGGTGCATGTGCATACCACCAACACCTCCAACCTGCCGGTGGAGGCGCTGGAGCCCGAATACCCGCTGGTGATCGAGGCCTATGAGCTGGTCGACGACAGCGGGGGCGCTGGCCGCTGGCGCGGCGGCATGGGGCTGAGGCGCCGCGTGCGCGTCGAGCATGACGGCTGCCATGTCTCGGTGCATCATTCGCGCAAGCTCTCCGCACCATGGGGACTGATGGGCGGGACCGAGGGCGGACGCTTCGCCCTGCGCATCACCGGCCCCGGCGGGCCGCTCATCCGGGGCGAGGGCGATTTCGATGCCGGCGCGGTGGTCGAGGTCACCACCCCCGGCGCCGGCGGCTATGGCAACCCGGCCGAACGCGATGCATGGCGCGTGACACAGGATCTCGAAGACGGCCGGATCTCGGCAGAGACCGCGCTGAAGCACTACAAACGACAGATGG
Source organism: Alphaproteobacteria bacterium (assembly GCA_003695135.1). Lineage (GTDB taxonomy): Bacteria > Pseudomonadota > Alphaproteobacteria > Rhodobacterales > Rhodobacteraceae > J013. The sequence goes on from RFIR01000539.1 coordinate 3,173, forward strand.
AGGAGAGAAGATGACCAACAGACA
>RFIR01000081.1 GCA_003695135.1 Alphaproteobacteria bacterium
CGCGCGAACTGGCTGATCGGCTCGCCATCCCAGTCGAGCCCCAGCCAGGACAAGCCGTCGAGGATCGCCGCGGTCGCCTCGGGGGTCGAGCGCGCCCGGTCGGTATCCTCGATGCGCAGCAGGAAGGTGCCGCGGCAATGGCGGGCGTAGAGCCAGTTGAACAGCGCCGTGCGCGCACCGCCGATATGCAGGAATCCGGTGGGCGAGGGGGCAAAGCGCGTCACCACGCGGCCGGGAGCTGCGTTCATCGTCTGTTAACCCTCCGGGGTTTCGATCGGGGCGGTCTTTATGGACCGGAGATGGGCAGGAGAACAAGGCGTGGCGTCGCGCTGGACGGGGCGGTTGCTGGAGACCGAGCAGCGCCAGTTCGTGCTCTGGCTGCCGGTGCTGTTCGGCTGCGGCATCGGGCTCTATTTCATGCTGCCCGACGAGCCGCCGGTCTGGACCGCGCCGGCCGGTCTTGCCGCCGCGCTCACGCTCTGGCTCGGACTGCGCCGGGCCGGGCTCCTGGGCTTGGGCGTCTCGATCGCGCTTCTCGCGGTGGCGGCCGGCTATGCCGACGCGCTGTGGCGGGCCCATCGCGTGGCCGCGCCGGTGCTGGAACGGCCGCTGGAGGTCAGCGTCGAGGGACGGGTGCGCGAGATCACCCGCTCCTCGGTCGGCCGGCCGCGCCTCCTGATCGACCGGGTGGTGCTTTACGGCCTGCCGGCGGCGCGCTGGCCGGCGCGGGTTCGGCTGACCATCGCGCCGGAGGATCTCGCCCGCGGCCTTGCGCCGGGCATGCGCATCATCGCCCATGCCCGGTTGATGCCGCCGGGACGGCCCGTCGAGCCGGGCGGGTTCGACTTTCGCCGCACCGCCTGGTTCGACCGGCTTGGCGCGGTGGGATTCGCGCGCGGCGCGGTGCTGGCGGTCGCCGCCCCGCCGGCACCGGCATGGCAGCGGCCCGGTGTGATCGTGGCGCAGTGGCGCGCGGCGATCTCGGCGGGGCTGCGCGCGCGCCTGGCCGAGCCGCAGGGCAGCATCGCCGCGGCGATCCTGGTCGGCGACAAGTCGGGCATACCGGAGGAGGCGACCGCCGCCCTGCGCGCCTCCAATCTCGCTCATCTGCTGGCGATCTCGGGCCTGCATATGGGGCTCTTGACCGGCTTCGTCTTCTTCACCCTGCGCGCGGGGCTGGCGCTGATCCCGCCCCTCGCCCTGCGCCTGCCGATCAAGCGCGTCGCCGCGCTTGCCGCCATGCTGGCGGGGCTGGTCTATCTGGTGCTATCGGGCGCCTCGGTGGCCACACAGCGTTCCTTCATCATGATGCTGGTGGTCTTCGCGGCGGTACTGCTCGACCGGCCGGCGATCTCGCTGCGTGCGGTGGCGCTGGCGGCGGCCATCGTGCTGGCGCTGCGCCCCGAAAGCCTGGTCGAGGTCGGCTTTCAGATGAGCTTTGCCGCCACCACCGCGCTGGTGGGCGTGTTCGACTGGCTGCGCGCCCGGCGCCTGCGCATCGCCGGGCCCGGCCTGATGCGGCGGGTGGCGGTGATCGCGCTGAGCTCGCTGGTCGCCGGGCTGGCGACGGCACCGTTCTCGGCCTATGCCTTCAATCAGAGTGCCGCTTACGGTCTGCCCGCCAATCTGGCCGCGATCCCGCTGATGGGGCTGTGGATCATGCCGGCCGGGGCCATTGCAGCGGTTCTGGCGCCGTTCGGGCTCGAGGCGCTGCCGCTGGCGGTGATGGGGCAGGGCATCGCGCTGGTGCTGGAGGTCGCGCGCTTCTTTGCCGGACTCGACGGCGCCGTGCAGCGCATCCCGGCGACCACCGCCCCGGTGCTGCTGCCGATCGCGCTGGGCGGGCTCTGGCTTCTGCTGTGGCGCAGCCCGATGCGCCTGGCCGGGCTGGCCGGCATCCTCGCCGGGCTGGTCTGGTGGCAGTTTTCCACCGCGCGGCCGGTGCTGATCGTGGCCGAATCCGGCCGCCAGCTCGGCCTCGACGGGCCGAAGGGACGGGTGATCCTCAATCCCAAGCGCGAACGCTACGCGGCCCTTCGCTGGCTGATGGCCGATGGCGACGACGCCGCGCCGGAGGATGCCGCCTCCCGGCCCGGATTCGAGCGCGGCCGCGGCTGGGCGCGGGCGCGGATCGGGCGGTGGCGCGTCGAGGTGCTGACCGCGCGCCGGCCCGATGCGACGAAGACACGGGCGCTGTGCACCGAGGGCGTGCTGCTGGTCGCCGGGGGGCTGCGGCAGATGCCGAAGGGCGGGTGCCTGGCCGTGACCGGGCCGCTTCTGCGCCGGGAAGGTGCGCTCGCCTTCTACGACACCGGCAGGGATCTGGTGATGGTCAGCGCACAGCGGCGCGGCCGGCGGCTGTGGTCGGGCGCGGCGCGGTGACCGCTTTGCGGGCGCGCTGCCGATACGCTGCCGGGACGGTGGCAGGCCGGATCCCCTCGCCCCGACGCCAGCGGGGTCTAGGCTCAGGACCCATAAAAGGGGTACCCAGAAACAGCCGGATGTGATTCAACCCCCCGAAATGTAGGGGGCACTCCATGTCGAACCACCATTTCTGGC
>RFIR01000540.1 GCA_003695135.1 Alphaproteobacteria bacterium
CGATGGCCGACGAGATTCTGCTCGAGAGGCTCGCGGATTATGCTGCAACGCAACAGGATACCGAGATCGATCCGCGCAGGCGGGCCATGCTGGCCAGGGTGATGCCGGCCATGAAGGAGCGCGCGAAGACTCTTGCGGAACTGTTTGACATGGCTGGATTTATCTTGAAAGATCGTCCGATCGAGCCCGACGAAAAAGCCGCCCGTCAGCTGTCGGAAGAGGCGCTGGAAACCCTGTCAAGATTGACTGTGCGGCTGCGGCATGCTAGCTGGAATACAACGGATCTGGAAGCGGAGACGCGCGCATTTGCCGAGGCCGAGGGCCTCAAGCTCGGCAGGGTGGCGCAGCCGCTCCGGGCTGCGCTTACCGGGCGGACCGTCTCGCCGCCCGTATTCGATGTGATGGCCACGCTCGGCCGCGAGGAATGCCTGGCCCGGATCGCCGATGCCGTTGGCAGGGCAGCGTGAGCGTCGGATCAGCCTGTTTTGGACACTGCCTGGCGGGCCCATACCGTCCGGCCACAGGGAGGGACTACAGATGATGGACAGCCCGGCCACCGGTCAACACACGGCAACCCTCACGCTGGACGGCAAGTCGCTGGAGCTGCCGGTGCTCAGCGGCACGATGGGGCCCGATGTCATCGACATCAGGAAGCTCTATTCCGAGCTTGGGGTCTTCACCTTCGACCCCGGCTACACCGCCACCGGCTCCTGCGCCTCGACAATCACCTTCATCGACGGCGACAAGGGCGAGCTTTACTATCGCGGCTATCCCATCGACCAGCTGGCCGAGAGGAGCCATTATCTGGAGGTGTGCTATCTGCTGCTCTATGGCGAGCTGCCCAATGCCGCCCAGATGGAGGATTTCGAGAACCGGGTGACGCGCCACACCATGCTGCACGAGCAGATGCAGTATTTCTATCGCGGCTTCCGGCGCGACGCGCATCCCATGGCCATCGTCTGCGGCGTGGTCGGCGCCATGTCGGCCTTCTATCACGACAGCACCGACATCAACGATCCCTGGCAGCGCGAGGTCGCCTCGATCCGCATGATCGCCAAGCTGCCGACGATCTGCGCCTGGGCATTCAAGTATTCGATCGGTCAGCCCTTCATCTATCCGCGCAACGATCTCGACTACGCCTCGAACTTCCTGCACATGTGCTTCGCGGTGCCGTCCGAGCCCTATGACGTCGATCCGATCCTCGCCCGGGCCATGGACCGGATCTTCACCCTGCACGCCGATCACGAACAGAACGCCTCCACCTCCACGGTGCGGCTGGCCGGCTCCTCGCAGGCCAATCCCTTCGCCTGCATCGCCGCCGGTGTCGCCTGCCTGTGGGGACCGGCCCATGGCGGCGCCAACCAGGCGGCGCTGGAGATGCTGCGCGAGATCGGCACGCCCGACCGCATCCCCGAATTCATCGCCCGCGCCAAGGACCGCAACGATCCCTTCCGCCTGATGGGCTTCGGCCACCGCGTCTACAAGAGCTACGACCCGCGCGCCAAGGTGATGCAGGAGACCGCGCGCGAAGTGCTCGACCTTCTGGGCATCGACAACAACCCCACCCTGCAGGTGGCGCGCGAGCTGGAGCGGATCGCGCTGGAGGACGAGTATTTCATCGACCACCAGCTCTATCCCAATGTCGATTTCTACTCCGGCATCATCCTGGAGGCGATCGGCTTCCCGACCTCGATGTTCACGCCGATCTTCGCATTGGCGCGCACCGTCGGCTGGATCGCGCAGTGGAAGGAGATGCTGGAGGATCCGGCCACCCGCATCGGCCGGCCGCGCCAGCTCTATGTCGGGGCGAAGGCGCGCGACTATGTCGAGGTGGAAAACCGCTGATCCGGTCCGGCCGGCCCGTCGAGCGCGCCAAGCACCGCCAGCGCCGCGCGGCGTGAGGGCGGAACCCCGCCGCGGCCGACCCGTTCCATCGCGAGCTCGAGCGCCGCGATCTGCGCCCGCCTTGCGGGGCCGTCGGTCATGAGCGGCTCCAGCGCCCCGGCGAGCGCATTCACGGTGGCGTATTCCTGCAGGAATTCCGGCACGTCGCCCCCGCCGGTCAGCAGGTTGACCAGATTGGCGGTGTTCACCTTCACCACATGGCGCACGATCAGCGAGGTGAGGGGATTGACCCGGTAGGCGGCCACCATCGGGCAGCCCATGGCGGCCAGCTCCAGCACCACGGTGCCGGAGGCCGCCAGCGCCGCATCGGCCGCAGCAAGGGCTGTCAGCTTGCGCCGCTCGGCCTGCGCGGCCGGCATCCCCCGCGGGTCGAGAACATGCACCGGGACCAGCCATCCGCGCACCGCCCCGGCGAGTTCCGCGGCGACGGAGGGGGCCGCGGGCAGCACCACGGACAGGCCGGGATGGCGTTCGGCCAGCCGCGCCACGGTTGCGGCAAAGAGCGGCAGCAGGCGGCGCAGCTCGCCCGAACGGCTGCCGGGAAGGACAGCGAGCAGCGGCCCGCACGCGCCAATCTCTGCCCGCAGGCGGCCGATCTCCTCCTCGCCGGGGCGCGCAAGCTCGGCGGCCGGATGGCCGACGAAATCGCAGCCCATGCCGGCCGCGGTCATGTAGGGCGGCTCGAAGGGCAGCAGCGCCAGCACATGATCGACATGGGCGGCCATGGCCTTCGCCCGCCCCGGCCGCCAGGCCCAGACCGAGGGCGCGACGTAATGGATGACCGGCATGTCGGGCCGCGCCCGCTTGACCCGCCGTGCCACGCGCAGCGAGAAATCGGGCGAATCGATTGTGATCAGCGCATCGGCGCCCGAGGCGATGGCGGCGTCGGCGGTCTGGCGGATCCGGCCCAGGATGCGCCGCAGACGCGGCAGCACCTCGACCAGCCCCATCACCGCAAGCTCCGAGAAGTCGAAGAGCGGATCGAGCCCCTCGGCCTGCATCAGCGGCCCGCCGAGACCGGCGAATGAGGTGCCGGGCCGTTCGGCAACCAGTGCCGCCATCAGCGCCGCGCCGAGCCGGTCGCCGGAGGGCTCGCCCGCCACCAGGAAGAGGCGCGGCGCGCTCACCCCTCGGCGCGGCGGCCCCAGAGAAACAGCCCCTCCTCGTCTGCCGCGGCCACCGTCTCCTCCAGCCCCAGAATCAGCACGCCGCCGGCCTGCACCGCAACCCCGGAGAGCCCTGCCCGCGCGGCCCGGCGCAGCGTCTCCGGCCCGATCGCCGGCAGATCGACCCGCCAGTCCTGCCCCGGCTTGGGCGCCTTGAGCAGGACGCCGCGCCCGCCGCCGGGATCATGCGCGAAGCCCGCGCGGGTGGCGGCGACGAAATCGATCAGCGCGTCGGTGCCCTGCACCGTCTCCAGCCCCAGGCAGATGCCCTGCGCCACCACCGCGGCCTGGCCGACATCGAGCGCGCCGATCCCGGCCACCAGCCCGGCCGCGCGGGCGGCATCGCTGCGGTCCTCCTCCGACGGCTTGACCCGGCTGGGCACGCCCTCGGCGGCCAGCAGCCCCTCCAGATAGGCATGCGGTGCGGTGACCGAGAAGCCCTCGGCCTCGAACACCGAGGCGAGAGAGCGCAAGAGCGCATCGTCGCCCTGCCGCAGCATCGGCAGGATGCGGGTGGCCAGCCTGAGTGCGGTGAGATCGAAATGCAACGGGCGCAGCCGCGGCCGCTGCATGCCGCCGGCAAAGGTCACCTCGGTGCAGCCCGCCTTGCGCAGTTCCGAAAACAGCCGTCCGGGCTTCTCGAAAGGCAGGCGCAGCCGGGGATGGGCCTCGGCCCAGCTGCCTACCGGCACCCCCTCGAATTCCACCACCAGCCGCTCGGCACCCTCCGCCGCGCGCGCCTCGGCGATCATGCGGGGCAGGACGCCGCTTCCGGCGATGATGGCGAGCGATCCGTCGGACATGGGTCAGGGCGTGCAGAAGGAGCGGTTGGTCCCGGAAAGGATGAAATCGGTGATCTCGGCGACATAGGCATTGCCGGGGTGGGATTCACGCACGCTGCGCGCCGCCTCGGCCAGCGGCCGCGCGCCGGAAAAGATCTCGCGATAGGCCGCGCGCAGCTCGCGCAGGATCTCGCGCGACAGGCCGCGGCGTTTGAGCCCGACCAGGTTGAGCCCCTGCAGGCGGGCCCGGTCCCCGAAGACGAGACCGTGGGGGATGACGTCCTTTTCGACCCCGGTCACGCCGCCGACCATGGCGCCGGCGCCGATGCGGCAGAACTGGTGCACCGCCGACAGCCCGCCGAGGATGGCGCCGTCGCCCAGCACCACATGGCCCGCCAGGGTGGCGTTGTTGGCCAGGATCACGCCATTGCCGATCACGCAGTCATGGGCGATATGGGCGCCGACCATGAACAGCCCGTCATCGCCGATACTGGTCAGCCCGCGATCCTGCACCGTGCCCGGGCTCATGGTCACGCTTTCGCGGATCATGTTGCGCGCGCCGATCTCCAGCCGCGTCGGCTCGCCGCGATATTTCAGGTCCTGCGGCTGGTGGCCGAGCGAGGCGAAGGGCCAGACGGTGGTGTTCTCGCCGATGCTGGTGCGGCCGGTGACCACGACATGCGATTTCAGCTCGACCCCGGCGCCCAGCCGCACCTCCGGCCCGATCAGGCAGAAGGGACCGATCCGGCAGCCCGGCCCGATCTCCGCCCCCGGCTCGACGATGGCGGTGGGATGGATCGAGGTCTCGGCGCGCACCGCCTCAGCCCTTCTCGCGCGCCTCTTCGGGCGAGACGATCATCGCGGCATATTCGGCCTCGGCGACCAGCGTGCCGTCGACATGCGCCTCACCCCAGAACTTCCAGATCTTGCCGCGCCCGCGCAGCACCCTGACATGCAGCTCCAGCCGGTCGCCGGGCAGCACGGTCTTGCGGAACCGCGCCTTGTCGAGGGTCATGAAATAGACCAGGAGCCCCTGACCCTCGACCCCGAGCGTATCGACCACCAGCACGGCCGAGGTCTGGGCCATCGCCTCGACGATCAGCACCCCCGGCATCACCGGCCAGCCGGGAAAGTGGCCCTGGAAATGCGGCTCGTTGATGGTGACGTTCTTGATGCCGACAGCGCTTTCGCCCTTGCGGATGTCGCGCACCGCGTCGATCAAAAGGAACGGATAGCGATGGGGGATCATGCGCATGATCCGTTCCAGATCCGCTCTGCCGACCGCGTCGCCCGCCATCTGCGCCTTTCCCTCGTCCATCGCTCCTACCTCCCGACCGCCCGCGGGATGCTGGCTTGCCCAACCGGGGCGGCGGCGTCAAGTCCGCGCCGCCCGCACCGGCCTACTGGTCGCCGCTCTCGGGATTGTTTTCCCGGTAGATCTCGTCCATGCGCGCGATGACCTCGCCGGTCAGGTCGAGACTGGGATCGGCCAGAAGCACCGCCCGCCCGTCCAGCACCACGCTGGCACCGAAGCGCTGCATGACCTCGACGATCACCGGCCGCAGCGAATCGAGGAACCGCTGGCGCTTCTGCTCCATGGAGCGCTGGACGGCCAGTGCCTTCTCCTCCTGCGCCTTGCGCGCCGCGCGAACCTTGGTGTCGAAGGCCTCGGCCAGGCGCGCGAACTCCTCCCGCGCCAGCGACCCGCGCCGTTCGGCCAGCTCGCGCTCCTCCGCCTCCAGCGCGCGCTCGATCTGCTTCCGCTCCTCGACGAGGCGGTTGCGCATGGCCTCCTCCTCGGCCCGCAA
>RFIR01000541.1 GCA_003695135.1 Alphaproteobacteria bacterium
CGGCCGCGGCCGCGGTATCGGGGCCGGGAAACTGCGCGGTCAGGGCGGCGAAGGCCGCAAGACTGTCGAAAGGCATGGGCTTCCTCGCTTGCCCGCATCTCGGGCTGCTCTATAAGTCGGGCGCCATGGGCTGCAACAGCAATCCGAAGCGATGCCGGACGAGGCGCTGATCTCGCCCCGTGATGGGCGCGCGGCTCTGGCGCTGCTGACCCGCCTGCCGGTGCCGGGCGATCATGCCGGGCTGGTGGAACGGCTGGGCGCCTCGGCCTGGTGCTGGCCGGTGGTGGGTCTGGCCATCGGCGCGCTGGGCGGGCTGGCGGGGCTGGCTGCGCTGGCGCTCGGCCTGCCCGGCGGGCTGGCCGCCATGCTGGTGCTGGCGGTGCAGGCGGCTCTGACCGGGGCGCTGCACGAGGACGGTCTGGCCGATTGCGCCGACGGATTCTGGGGCGGGGCCACGCGCGAGCGGCGGCTGGAGATCATGCGCGACAGCCGGCTGGGCAGCTTTGGCGCGCTGGCGCTGGTGCTGGTGGTTCTGGGGCGCTGGTCGGCGCTGGGCGGCTTGCAGGGCTGGACGCTGGTGCTCGCCGCCGCGCTGGCCGGGGCGTTGTCGCGTGGCGCCATGGCCGTGGTGATGACGGCGCTGCCCAGCGCCAGGCGCGGCGGGCTGTCTGACAGCGCCGGACGGCCGCCGGCCCGTGCCACGTTGCTGGGGCTGGCCATCACCGCCCTTCTGAGCCTCGCGCTCGCCCGGTGGGCAGGTGTCATGATGCTGCTCGCCGCCGCCCTGGCAACCGGCATCGCCGCCGCCATCGCCCGCGCCCGCATCGGTGGGCAGACCGGCGACGTGCTGGGGGCGGTTCAGCAGCTTGCCGAGCTGGCCGCCCTCGCCGCCGCCGCGGCGCTGATCGGCTGAACGGCAGGCAAAGGAAAACCCGCGCCCGGGCCGGGTGCGGGTTTTCCGGTTTCCCCAATTCGAAAACTCAGGCGGCTGCGCGCCGCTCCAGCAGTTCGTCCACCGTGCGCTGCGCGCCGGCCTCGTCGGTGCCATTGACCGCCGCCACCTCGCGGGTCAGCCGTTCCAGCGCCGCCTCGTAGAGCTGGCGCTCCGAATAGGACTGTTCGCGCTGATCGTCGTTGCGGTGCAGGTCGCGCACCACCTCGGCGATCGAGATCAGGTCGCCGGAGTGGATCTTCTGCTCGTATTCCTGCGCCCGGCGCGACCACATGGTGCGCTTGATCCGGGCGCGGCCCTTCAGCGTCTCGAGCGCCCGCGAGACGATATCGGGCGAGGACAGGCTGCGCATGCCGATCGAGCTCGCCTTCGCGGTGGGCACGCGAAGCGTCATCTTGTCCTTCTCGAAGGATATGACGAACAGTTCCATCCGCGTTCCGGCAATCTCCTGCGTCTCGATTCGCAGGATGCGTCCGACCCCGTGGGCGGGATAGACGACGTATTCGTTCGGCCGAAACTCCGAACGATCGTCAGTCCTCGTTTTTGTCATCGCATCTTCCCCTTCGGAACCTGAGACCACCCGTCAGCTGCGGTCAACACGAAACCGCCGCAAAAAAGCGCCACACGCCACCTTACGTGATACGAAAAGCCGTTCCCGGCCTGCAAACCACGCCAGGCCCGGGTCCCGGCATCCATCGATTGTGTCATTAATATAGCACGTTCGGACCGATTCTGAAAGCATTGTGAACAATATGCCTCACTTCGCTCGCTCCGGTCCGCGCGACTCCGCCCGCGCTCCGGCTCAGTTGCCCTCCCCCGGCTTCTCGCTGAACAGGGTCTTGAGCTTGTCGGGCTCGCCGTCGTGAAGCTCGGCATCGGGCAGCGGATCGCGCTTCTGCACGATGTTGGGCCACATCTCGGAATACTTGCGGTTGAAATCGACCCAGAATTCCATGTTGGGCTCGGTATCCGGCCGGATCGCATCCACCGGGCATTCCGGCTCGCACACCCCGCAATCGATGCATTCATCGGGGTGGATCACCAGCATGTTCTCGCCCTCGTAGAAACAGTCGACGGGGCAGACCTCGACGCAATCGGTATGCTTGCAGGCAATGCAATTCTCGATGACGACATAGGTCATGAGGCTGCTCCATCATACGGATGTCGGATCCTTCCCGGCGGATCCGGGGCGGGTCGGCACCGCTTATAAGGGTGGGCTTCGGCGCGGTTCAAGGGGTCATGGCGCGGCATCCCTGTCCGGCGGTGCCGGCCGGCCGGGCTCCGCCGAGCCTTCGGTGCCCGGCTCGGAGAGATCGTGATAAAGCGCGCGGGCCTCCTGCGCCGGGCCGCGCCGCACGCCCAGCGCCAGCAGGCGGACCACCCGAATCGTCCGGCCCTGGGGAAAGGTCAGCACGTCGCCCGGCCGGACCTGAGTCGCCGGCTTGGTCACCCGCTGCCCGTTCAGCCGCACCCGGCCCTTGCCGATGATGCCGGCCGACAGCGCCCGGCTCTTAAAGAACCGGGCCTGCCACAGCCACTTGTCCAGCCGCATGCCCGCCTGATGCTGCAATCCCGGTTCAGTCCCGCTTCTGCTTCAGCGCCATCAGCGCGGCGAAGGGATTGTCGGGGTCGATCTCGGCCTCCTTGCGCGGCGGGGCGGCGGTGAAGGTACGCGGGCTGCCGGGCCCGCCCTCCCTGCGCTCGCGCTTGCCCGCGGACTTGCCGTCCGGCTTGCCCTTGCGCCGCGGCGGCTTGCCCGGGGGCGGCTTGCCCGATTCGAGTGCCGGCCGCGGCCTGCCGTTGCCGCCTGCCTCCTTGCGTTCACCCGGCTTTGCCGGCCGCCGGGCCTTCGGCTCTGCCGTTCCGGCCGCCTCGGTTGCCCGGTATCGCCGCGCGCCGCGATGGCGCGTGCCGTTGCGGCGCTGCCCGCCGCCCCAGCGGAAGGTGTAGAACACCTCGATTTCCGGAGGTGCTTCAGCGGGCGTCGAGGAGGCGGAGGCATCGGGGTCCTCTGTCGGTTCTGTGACGGGTCCGGATGCGGCTTCGGCTTCGGTCTGCGATTCCGACGCGGGTTCAGCGTCTCCTCCGCTCCCAGTCTCCTGCGCTTGCGGCTCCGACACCACTGCAGACCCGTCATCGGCAACGGCCGTTTCCGGCGCCGGTGCGGCTGCGTCCCCGGGCGGTGGCGACTCCGCGATGACCGGTGCATCGCCGGGCGCGACGGAAGCCTCCGCCTCGGCAGCATTCGCCGCTTCGACCCGCCTATCGTCCGCCGCTGCGGATGACTTGTCCACCCCGCCGGGCTGAGCGCCGTCTGTCGTCTCGACCCCATCCGGGGCCACCGCCGGGCCCGGCCGCTGGCGCGGGCGCTCGCCGCGTTCGGCCCGGTAGCCCAGCCCGCGCATCAGCTCGGCGAAATCTTCCAGCGACAGGCCGGTGATCGACAGCATGTCGGGCACCGCCTCGAAGCCGTTGCGCGTGTCGCGGCTGCGGATCATGTCGGCCAGCCGCTCCAGCATGTCGATGCGGATGGCGCGCGATCCGGCCAGCCGGTAGCCGGCCTGGGTATAGTAACCCTCCGGCACACCGTTGGCGGCGGGAATGGTCACCAGCCCCGGCGGCGGCGCCTCGGGGAATTCCTCGAGGGCCGAAGCCAGCCCCCACAGTACCAGCCGCAGCTGGGTGGGCGCGGGCTTGAGCACCGCGGTCTGGAACAGCGTGTACTGGCCGAAGCGCACGCCGTGCTTGCGCAGCTGGCTGCGCGCCTCCTGATCCAGCGCCTTCAGCTCGCCGGCGATCTTCTCGCGCGGGATCACCCCCATCGCCTCGACCAGCTGGAAGGCGACGCCGCGCGCCAGCCCGGTGATGGTCTCGTCGTCGCGCATGGCGATCAGCGGTTCGAACTGGGTGGCGATGCGCCGGTTGATCCAGTGGGTCAGCCGCCGCGTGACCTTGTCGCGCACCTGCGGGTCGGCATCCTCGTCGACGAAGGCGATCACCTCGGGCGCATAGGGGTCGGGGCCGGCGGCGAGCCGGCCCACCGCATGCTCGCCCCACATCAGCCCGCCCTGCTCGGTCAGGCCGATCTCGGGATCGGGGGCGTTGTAGAAGCGGTCGGCGCGGCGGGCGAACTCGACCTGCAGCGCCTGCTGGCCGGCCGCGCGCAGGGTCTTGACCTCTTCGGGCGATGCATCCGGATCGGGGCTGAACAGGAACCCCTCGAGCCTTCCCATGAACTGGCCTTCGGCGGTGACCTCGCCGGTTGCGCTCACTTCGGCCACAAGCCTCTCCTTCTGCTTCAGGCGACGCACCAGCACGCTGGTGCGCCGGTCGACGAAGCGCTGCGTCAGCCGCGCATGCAGCGCATCCGACAGGCGGTCCTCCACCGCCCGTGTCTCTCCGCGCCAGCGATCCTCTTCGGCGACCCAGCCGGAACGTTGTGCGACATAGGTCCAGGTCCGCACATGGGCGAGCCGCCTCGATATCGCGTCGATATCCCCATCCACCCGGTCGATGCGCGCAAGCTGCCCGCCCAACCAGTCCGAGGGTATACACCCTGTGCGCGAATCGAGGAAACGATAAATCCGCGTCAAGAGCGCGGCGTGCTCGGTCGCGCCCAGCTTGCGGAAATCCGGCACGCTGCAGACCTGCCACAGTCGCCGCACATCCTCCGGCCCGCGCAGCCGGGCGCGGATGGCGGGATCGGCCGCCAGATGCCGCAGCGCGGCCAGATCGTCGGCCTCGCGCACCCGCACCAGATCGCGCGTCGCGGGCGGCTGGTCGAGCGAGGCGATCAGCGCCTCGGGCGAGGCGAAATCGAGCGTGGAGTTGCGCCACTGCAGGCGCTGGACCGGCGCGAAGCGGTGCTGCTCGATGGCCTCGATGGTCTCGGGGTCGAGCGCGCCCGCCTCGCCGGTCACCCCGAAGGTGCCGTCATTCTCGTATCGCCCGGCGCGGCCGGCGATCTGGGCCAGCTCGCCCGGGTGCAACTGCCGGTGGCGGTGGCCGTCGAACTTGGTCAGCCCGGCAAAGGCGACATGGCGGACATCGAGATTGAGCCCCATGCCGATGGCGTCGGTGGCCACCATGTAATCGACATCGCCGTTCTGGTAGAGTGCGACCTGCGCGTTGCGGGTGCGCGGAGAAAGCGCGCCCATCACCACCGCCGCCCCGCCGCGCTGGCGGCGCATCAGCTCGGCAATGGCATAGACCTGATCGACCGAGAAGCCGACCACTGCCGAGCGCCCGGGCAGGCGCGAGATCTTGCGCGACCCGGCATAGCTGAGGCGCGAGAAGCGGTCGCGGCGCTGGAAGCGTGCCTTGGGGATCAGCGCGGCGATGCGGCTCCGCATGGTCTCGGAGCCGAGAAACAGCGTCTCCTGCAGCCCGCGGGCGAACAGCAGCCGGTCGGTGAACACATGGCCGCGTTCGGGATCGGTGCAGAGCTGGATCTCGTCGACGGCGAGGAAATCGGCGCCGATCTCCTGCGGCATCGCCTCGACGGTGCAGACCCAGTATTGGGTGCGCGGGGGCACGATGCGTTCCTCGCCGGTGACCAGCGCCACCACCGAGGGGCCGCGCAGCCCGACGATGCGGTCATAGACCTCGCGCGCCAGAAGCCGCAGCGGCAGGCCGATCACCCCGGTGCGATGGCCCAGCATGCGTTCGATGGCGTAATGGGTCTTGCCGGTATTGGTCGGACCGAGAACGGCGGTGACGGTTGCGTCCCGCGGATGCGCCGTATCGAACATGAACCCTCTTTGCCGTGCCCTGCGACCGCGCCGCCCTCGCGCCCCTCACATAGTTTCAGAGACTGAGGCCGTCGACCTCCGGTTCCAGCCTTTCGATCGCCTCGTTGACCTGTGCCCGATGCGGGTTGAGCTTCTGCGCGGCGCGCAGCGCGCGCAGCGCGTCCTCGGGCCGGTCGAGCTGTTCGAGGATGATGCCGAGTCCGGCCAGCGCACCGAAATGATCGGGGTTGAGCGCCAGCACATGCTCGATATCGGCCAGTGCCAGCCCGTATTGCTCGATCATGAAATAGGCGGTGGCACGCGCGTTCCAGCCTTCGGCGAATTCCGGGGCGTGATCGACCAGCGCGGTCAGATGGTCGAGCGCGGCGGTGTAGTTTTCCGCCTGCATCGCCTCGCGCCCGCGCTGCAGCAGGAAATCGGCGGTATCGGAGCCCGAGATCGACCAGATCTCGACGATGCGCCGCTCGATGGTCTCGGGATCGGCGGCCTCGGGATCGCGCAGCGCCTTCATCAGCACGGCAAGTTCCTCCTGCAGGCTCGGGCGCTTCGGGGTCTCGGTGGCGCTGGCCTCTTCCTCGGGCGAGAGCGGCTCCTCGCCCGGGGCGAGTTGCTGCGCGGGGCTGGCGGCGGCGAACATGGCCAGCCATGACGCAACGGCAAGGGTCGCAAGACGGTTTCCAGTTCGCGGCATGTCGCCTAGATTAGCACCGGATTCGGGAAATGCGAGGGTGCATGCAGCGCCAGACCGTCACATCCGGGAGAGCATCGCGGGAGAGGAATTGATGAGCGAAATCATTGAGCACGCCGTTGCGGCGCTGAAGGAGAAGCTGGGCGGCGAGAGCTTTCCGTCCTCGGTCAAGTTCAACATCGGCGATGAGGGCGCGGTGCGTATCGAGGGCACCGAGGTCACCGCCGATGACAGCGAGGCCGATGTGACGCTGAGCGCGGATGTCGAGACCTTCCAGGGCATCCTGGAGGGCGAGGTCAATCCCACCACTGCCTACATGACCGGCAAGCTGCAGCTCGAAGGCGACATGGGCGTGGCGATGAAGCTCGCCAGCCTGCTTGCCTGACGGCGCGCCGTTTCACGCCGATCTGGCCGGGGCACCGCCCGGCACCGCCGCGCATTTCGCCGATGCGGGCGCAGCGCGCATCCGGTTCGCCTGCACCCAGCCGGGAAAGCGCGGCATCGCGCTGATCCTGCCCGGGCGCACCGAATATGCCGAGAAATACGGGGAGGTCATGTCCCGCCTCGCCGGCATGGGATTCGGCTGCGTGGTCATCGACTGGCGCGGGCAGGGGTTGTCCACGCGCCCGCCCCAGGGCACCGGGCTGGGCCATGTCGGCGATTTCGCCGAATACCAGCTCGATCTCGCCGCGGTGCTGGTGCACCCCGCCGTTCAGGCCATGCCCGGCCCGCGGGTGATGTTCGCCCATTCCATGGGCGGCTGCATCGGCTGGCGGGCGCTGGACTCGGGGCTGGCGGTGCGGGCGGCCGTGTTCTCCGCCCCCATGTGGGGGCTCACCCTGCCTCTGCCGCTGCGTCTGCTCGGCCCGCTCATGGCGCGGGCGGCCTGCGCGCTTGGGCTGGGCGCGCGCCATGCGCCGGGGGACGGTCCGGGCTTCTACGTGCTCGAACAGCCCTTCGACGGCAATCTTCTGACCGGAGACCCCGAACGCTATGGCTGGATGCAGGCGCATCTGCGCAGCCGGCCGGAGCTGGGGCTGGGCGGGCCGAGCTTCGCCTGGGCAAGGGCGGCGTTTGCCGAGATGGCCGCGCTCGCGCGCACCCGGCCGCCGGCGCTGCCGGTGCTGGGCTTTCTCGGCGGGCAGGAGGGGATCGTGTCGCCGGCCGCGATTCGCGCCCGCTTCGCGCGGCTGACCGATGCCCGGCTGGTGGAGCTGGCCGCAGCGCGGCACGAGATCTGGATGGAGAGGCCGGCGATCCGCGAGGAGGTCTGGCGCGAGACGGAGGGGTTTCTGGAGAGCGTGGGGATCTGAGATCCCCGGCCCCGGCGCGAGCGGAAGCTGCGGACGCCTCCGGCGGGGGAGTATTTGGACCAAGAAGAAGGGCCGGTGCCTTGGAGAGGGGAACCGCGGTTCCTTCGGGGAAGCCGGCAAGTTCCGGCGCGTGGCTGCCTGCCGGCATGCGAGGCCGCATTGCGGCCTGCGCCCGCTCGCCAGCTCGGAACGACCGCGGGAAGGCCGGCCGCTACCCGTTCTCCTTCAGCACCGCGCCGGCGAGATAGAGCGAGCCGCAGATCAGAACCCGCGCGCCGGGGCTGTCGCGCTCGATCGCGGCAAGCGCCTGGGGCACCGAGCCGGCCGCCTGCGCCGTCATGCCCACCGCCCGTGCCGCCTCGGCGGTGGCTTCGCCCGAAAGCGTGGCGGTGGTCTCGGGGATGGTGACGCCGTAAAGACCGCGGGCCAGCGGGGCGAGCGGCTGCAGGAAGCCCGACACATCCTTGGTGTCGAGCATGCCGCAGATCAGCCAGGTCGGCCGCTCGGGCATGGCGGCGAGCGCCTCGCCC
>RFIR01000542.1 GCA_003695135.1 Alphaproteobacteria bacterium
CACCACCGGCATGCTGCGCCAGCACCAGTTCGAGAAGGTGGAGATGGTCTCGATCGTGCGGCCCGAGGACGGGCTCGATGAACTCGACCGCATGACCGCCTGCGCCGAGGGGATCCTCGAACGCCTCGGCCTGCCCTACCGCAGGGTGGCGCTCTGCACGGGCGATATCGGCTTCGGCGCGCGGCGCACCCATGACATCGAGGTGTGGCTGCCCGGCCAGGGCCGATACCGCGAGATCTCCTCCTGCTCCTATTGCGGCGATTTCCAGGCGCGGCGGATGAATGCGCGCTTTCGCCCCGATCCCGAGGCAAAGCCGGAATTCGTGCACACGCTCAACGGCTCCGGCCTCGCCGTGGGACGCTGCCTGATCGCGGTGCTGGAAAACGGGCAGGAGGAAGACGGCTCCGTCACCCTGCCGCCGGTGCTCTCGCCCTGGCTGGGCGGGGCGCGGCGAATCACGGCCGGGGGCGCGCTCGCCTGAGCGGGCACATTCACCGGAAACTTACCTTAAAATCGAACGGAAAGGCCGCAATCGGGCCTTTTTCACGGCACATTCACGCGCTCGGTTAGATCTCATTAGCGGTTGCAGTCGAAAACTGTGCGGTGCGACACACCGGTCGGCGGCGGCACTTCCTAGCTTGAGGATGTGACCGGTGTTGGAAAGGACAAGGACGATGTTGGATACGACGACGATCGAACCCCATCCGAGCGATCCTTCTGCGCGCTCGGTGATCCGCGTGGTCGGCAACTGGAAGGTACTGGACCATGCCGATCTTGCCGGCCATGTCGATGGCAGGCGCTATGCCCTGCACGGGGCGCGGCGCGATGCGCGCATGGCGCTGATCGACGCGCTGTGTGCCGCCGGGATCGACCCGTGCCTCGCCATGCCACCGATCTCCTACCGCACCTTGTCGGTGACGCGGGAGGTACGCGGCGAATTCGTCTGCTGGTTCGCCGAGGTGGAGGCCGAGGCCAGCATCTGACGCCCGATCCCGGGCGAAGCGGCAATCGGGACTCGCGCACCCGGGTTGCCCGCCCTGTCTGCGGCGGTTGTCGAACGGGTCGCCGCCCGCAAGCGACAACGGGCCGAGAAGGGGCAGAGAAGGCGCCCCATCCGCGCCCCCAAATACCGGCGCAGCCCTGCCGGGGCACCGCCTGCCGGCCAGGTCGCATCCCTTCCACTCACCGCATTCCCGACTGCCCTGCGGTCGCGCTTCGCGACCGCCCCGCCCCTGTGGCGTCGCCATTGGGCCACCTGCCCCGCGCAGCCTGCGGCGGCGGCAGGCGAGACCCGGGCAGACCGCGTCTCAGTGGGTCCAGGCGATCCTTCGCTGCCAGGCAAAATTGTCGCCATAGCCGCGCGGTCGGATCACCGGCTTGCGTTTCTTCGGCTGGAAGACCTGATAGGGGATGCCATGCCGGCGGGCGTAATCGACCGCCTCCTCGCGGCTGTCGAATTTCAGCCGGACCTGTCGGTTCATGTCGCCCGATCCCTGCCAGCCCATCAGCGGGTCGATGCGCTTGGCCTGTTCGGGGTCGAATTCCAGCACCCATTTGCGCGTGCCCGCCTGACCGGACTGCATGGCATTGCGGGCGGGCTGATAGATCCGTGCGAGCATGTCCCCTACCGTATCGGCTGCGATGCCCCGATATGATGCGGCGAGCAGCCGAAAGCAAGCGCCACGGTGTCCCGCCGCAGCGGTGCCGGCGGTCGCTCGGAATGTGCGTTGCCCTGGCTCGCGACTTGCCCGCTGTTTCGCGATCTGTCTGGGGGCCCGATCTGTCTGGGGGGGTGTGTGGTCACCGACCGGCCGCTAGGGAGCGAGGGGTGGGGTGGGTGGTGCTGCGACCGGCCGGTGACCTTACTTGCTGCTTGCACCATCTTGATACAACCGATGCCGGCGGGATGCAAGCAGAATATTTCCTAAAAATTGAATCGCTGGAAAATTAACTCAACCCTATGGATAGTTAACAAATTCCTTGTGTCCGCCCCGGCGGCGGGCAAAATGCGCCGGCGAGGTTAACGAATCATGAACACCGGTCTCTCGGACACGCTCGTCACCGCGCCGCAGCCCCCCGCACGGCAGAAGCTGGAAGGCGGCAGGCGGCTGGTGATGCATACCGAATTCGAGGCGGCAGGCGACCAGCCCACCGCGATTGCCGAGCTGGTCGAGGGCGTCGAGGCGGGCGAGCGCAACCAGGTGCTGCTGGGTGCCACCGGCACCGGCAAGACCTTCACCATGGCCCGAGTGATCGAGGCGACCCAGCGCCCGGCCATCATCCTCGCGCCCAACAAGACGCTTGCCGCCCAGCTCTATGGCGAGTTCAAGAGCTTCTTTCCCGACAATGCGGTGGAGTATTTCGTCTCCTACTACGACTATTATCAGCCGGAGGCCTATGTCCCGCGCACCGATACCTATATCGAGAAGGAATCCCAGATAAACGAGCAGATCGACCGCATGCGCCATGCGGCGACGCGGGCGCTTCTGGAGCGCGACGACGTGATCATCGTCGCCTCGGTCTCCTGCATCTACGGTATCGGCGCGGTGGAGACCTATGGCGCCATGACCCAGGATCTGGTGGTGGGCAGGCTCTATGATCAGCGCAAGGTGCTGGCCGATCTCGTCGCCCAGCAATACCGGCGCAATGACGGCGCCTTCCAGCGCGGCTGCTTCCGGGTGCGCGGCGATTCGCTGGAGCTGTGGCCGGCGCACCTCGAAGACCGCGCCTGGCGTTTCTCCTTCTTCGGCGAGGAGCTCGAAAGCATCGCCGAGTTCGACCCGCTGACCGGCGAGCGGCAGGCGGTGCTGGAAAAGGTGCGCATCTACGCCAACTCGCACTACGTCACCCCGCGCCCGACCATGCAGCAGGCCATCAAGGGCATCAGGGAGGAGCTGCGCACCCGCCTCGACCAGCTCGTCGGCGAAGGCAAGCTCCTGGAGGCGCAGCGGCTGGAGCAGCGCACCAATTTCGATCTGGAGATGCTGGAGACCACCGGCATCTGCCAGGG
>RFIR01000543.1 GCA_003695135.1 Alphaproteobacteria bacterium
GATCAGCCCGCCATCGGTGCCGCGCTGCCGGATCAGGTTGGAGGCTGCGGGCGTCGAAAGGAGCCCGTCCTGCCCGACGATCATGCCGGCAACGCCATTGGCCGCGGCCATCTTCAGGATGGTCTGCGCGGCGGGGCGGTTGAAGTACCGCCCGTCCCCGCCCAGGACCAGCCGCTTGCCCGCGACCCCGCCGATGCCGTCGAACACCGACTGGATGAAGTTTTCCAGATAGCCGGGCTGCATGAAGACCCGCGTCTTCTTGCGCAGGCCCGATGTGCCGGGCTTCTGCCCCATGATCGGCTTGCAGGGGATCTCGAGCATGTTCATGGCAGGGTTTCCTCCTTTCCCGGACGGCGTGTGGGCTGCGGTTGCGCGCGCATCAGCGCGTCGAACGCGCCAAGCTCGGGCAAGGCGCCCAGCCGCGCCACATCCATCGGGTAACGGCGTGTCCAGTTGGGGTGTTCGGTGGTGGTGCCGGGCAGGTTCTGCGCTTCGGTCTCGCCGATCAGATCGTCGAGCTGCAGCGAGACGAGGACCGCAGGCGACCGCGCCAGCAGCCCGTGCATGCAGCGCGCCGGGTCGCGCGCCGCCTGGGCCGGCGCGTCTTCCGCGCAAAGCGCGGCCAGCGCGGCAGTGTCTCTGGCGCGCTGCGCCTGCAACTTCGCGGCCTGGCTCGCATCGACCCAGCCGAGCTTGCGCCACCAGTCGATGTCGCGCCCTTCCCAAAAGCCGCGGATCGTCGGCGTGTCGTGGGTGGCCGCACAGGCGAGGCTGAGGCGGCGCAGCGACTCGGGCCGGCGGAAGCGACCCTTCGCGTCACGTTCGAACTGCAGCACCGAACAGCCGTGGATGTTGCGCTGCGCGAGCGTGTCGCGAAACCCTTCCGGCACCAGCCCGAGATCCTCGCCGATCACGATGGTGCCGGCCGCATTCGCCTCGATGGACAGGATGGCCAGCAGCGCGTCGAGCGGCTGGCGGATATAGCCGCCGGGGCTGCCATCGTCGGGGATCCAGTAGCTGCGATTGAGGCCCAGCACATGGTCGATGCGCAGCAGCGCGGCGTGGCGCAGATTGGCACGCAGGATGCGGCGGAAGCTGGCGAAACGCTCCGCCTTCAACCGCGACGGGGCATAGGCGGCAAGGTCCCAGCACTGGCCTTCCGGATTCAGCGCATCGGGCGGTGCACCGAGCGAGACGCCCTGCGCGATGGCGTCGGCATGGCACCAGCTTTCCGCCCCGCCTCGGCGCGGGCCGACGGCGAGATCGAGATAGAGCCCCTCGCCCGGCCGTCCGCCGCGGCCGGAAAGGGCGAGCTGTTCCTCCGCGGCCCATTGCAGCCAGCAGAAGAAACCGGATCGCTGGCCGAGCCTGCGCCGCGCGGCGGCAATATCGGGCCCGTCCGGCGCGCGCAGCCCCGCCGGCCAGCCGCGCCAGTCCGCGCCATGGGTCTCGCTCAGCGACTCGTAGAGCGCAAAACGCTCCAGCTCCTCGCCGCCCTGCCGCCGAAACGCGGCGAAGCGCTCCCGCGCAGCCACCGGCGCCTCGGCCTGAAACAGGTCCCAAAGTGCCTGCAGCGCAGTCTGGTGGGCGTTGATCGAAGCGGGGTAGTCGATACGGTCGGCCTCTGCACCGGATTCGATCCCGCGGCGCGCCGCCTCGCAGATGCGCGCTGCCGCTTCCAGCCCCTCCAGCCCCGGGATGCGGTCGGGCGCGATGTGGCGCTCGCCGAGAAACCCGCGATGGGAGGGCGAATAGGGGCTGATGGTCTCGCGGGCCTGCCAGCCGAGGGCGTGGACGGGATTGATGCCGAGAAAGCCGGCGCCGGCAGGGCGTACCGCGCCCAGCAGATCGGCGAGGTCGGCGAAATCGCCAATGCCGAGATTGCGATCCGAACGCAGCCCGTAAAGCGCCGCCGTCAGCCCCCAGATCCGTGCCGGCCCGCCACCATCGCCCACCGCCGGCAGGCTGGGCGGGGCGATGATGACAAGGCATTCCTGCGTCTCGCGCCGCCGGACAAGCGACAGGATGTAATACCCCGCCGCGAGCGGCGGTAGGGTGACGGCGCCCTGCGCCCGGCCCGTCGCCAGCACCGCCTCGCTGCCTTCCGCGCAGAGCGCCCAGCCGGCTCCGGGCGCGATGGCGACCGTGACAGGCCTGCCTGCGGCGCCGACCGCATATTCGGGGGCAAGCCGGCGCGCCTCCCCGGCCCTGAGCGCGACCAGCGCCTCTTCCGCCATTGAGGCATCATCGAGCGCGATGCCATCCGCGCGCAGGAGGGCAAGCTTCGTCTCCGGCCCTGCGTGGATCTCGCGCCCCTGCATGTCGCGGAATCCGGCCAGCAGGCCGCGCTGTTCGGCCAGCGCATCGAGGGCTTCGTCAGGGGTCATACCGGCGGCGCCCCGCCGGCCGGGCCGGTCGCGATATCGGGGGCGAGAGCGAAGACGGTGACCGATTCGGCCGCCAGAGGCACGTCGCGCGGCATGGGCACCGGCGCGTCCTCGGTCTCGCTCGCAGTGTCCAGAACGCGCAGCCAGCGCCAGCCGCCCGGCGTTGCGGGCAGGCTGAGCCGCCGCGGCCGCGCCTCGCGATTGAAGGCGGCAAACACCCAGTCGCCCACCGATTCCTCGGCCGGGGCATCGGCCGAACGGCGCAGGATCAGCCCGATCGCCGACAGGCCCGGATCGCGCCAGTCGAGCGGCCGGCCGTCGAAACCGGTCCATTCGACATCGGGAAGGCCGTCGATCTCGCGCGCTGCGCCATGCAGGAACCGGGTCTGGCGCAGCGCCGGCAACCGACGCCGCAGCGCCGAAAGCCGGCGCACGAAGCCCATCAGCGCCGCATCGGCTTCGGCCCAGTTGACCCAGCCCACCGGATTGTCCTGGCAATAGGCGTTGTTGTTGCCCGACTGCGAATTGCCGATCTCGTCGCCGGCCAGCAGCATCGGCGTGCCCTGGGCGACGAACAGCGTGGCCAGCAGGTTGCGCCGCCGCCTTGCCCGCCGCGCGAGTATCGCGGGATCACCGGTCGGACCTTCCACCCCGCAATTGTCGGAATAATTGGCCGAATGGCCATCGGCGCCATTCTCGCCATTGGCCTCGTTGTGCCGCCCGTTATAGGCGGTGACATCGGCGAGGGTGAAGCCGTCATGGGCGGCAAGATAGTTGACCGAGGCCCAGGCCCGCCGCCCGGCGGTGTCGAAGCGGTCGGCGGTTCCCAGCAGACAGGCCCCGAGGCCCTGCGCGCTGTGATCGTCGCCACGCCAGTAGCTGCGCACCGTATCGCGGAAACGGTCGTTCCATTCGGCGAATTCGGGCGGAAAGCGGCCGAGCTGATAGCCGCCCGGCCCGACATCCCAGGGCTCGGCGATCAGGTGACGGCCGGCCAGCACCGGGTCCTGGCGCAGCGCATCCATGAAGCCGCCCTCGGGGTCGAAACCCTCCGCCTCGCGCCCCAGCGTGGTGGCCAGATCGAAGCGGAACCCGTCCACCCCCATCGTCTGCACCCAGAAGCGCAGGCTGTCGAGCACCAGCCGCAGCACGAAGGGATGAGCGACATCGAGCGTGTTGCCGCAGCCGGTATCGTTGACGTAGTAGCGCGGATTGCCCCGGATCAGCCGGTAGTAGGAGGCGTTGTCGAGCCCGCGGAAGGACAGCGTCGGCCCGCGATGATCGCCCTCGGCGCTGTGATTGTAGACCACGTCGAGGATGACCTCGATGCCGGCGGCGTGAAAGCGGTCGACCATGCGACGGAACCCGGCGAAGCCGGCCGGGCCGAAATAGCGCGGCTCTGGCGCGAAGAAGCCCACCGAATTGTAACCCCAGTAATTGACCAGCCCGCGTTCGAGCAGAAAGCCCTCATCGACGAAGGCATGAACGGGAAGCAGCTCGATCGCGGTGATGCCGAGCGCGGTCAGATGATCGAGTATCGCGTCGCAGCAAAGTCCGTCGTAAGTGCCGCGCAGTGCATCCGGCACGCCGGGATGTTCCTGCGTCAGCCCTTTCACATGCGCCTCGCAGATCAGCATCTCGCCGCGCGGGGTTACCGGCCGGCCGGCCACCGGGCCGAACGGCATCGGATCGGGCACCACCGAGCGCGGCACGAAGGGGGCGCTGTCGCGTTCGTCGAAGCTGAGATCGAGCACGGGCGAAGCCGGATCGTAGCCGAGCGTGGCCGGGTGGTTCTGCCAGCGGCCGCGAAGCTCCTGCGTGTAGGGGTCGATGAGCAGCTTGTTGGGGTTGAAGCGATGGCCCTGATCCGGTGCGTAAGGCCCGTGCACGCGATAGCCGTAAGCCGCGCCGGGGCCGAGGCCGGGAAGAAAGCCATGCCAGACCGGACCGGTACGCTCAGGCAGGGCGAGCCGTGCAATCTCGCGCTGGCCGTCGGGCGAGAACAGGCAGAGCTCGACCCGATGCGCATGGGCCGAGAACAGGGCGAAGTTCGTTCCCTCGCCGTCGAAATGTGCACCGAGGCGATGCGGGCTGCCCGCGTTCAGCTTCTGCCTTGCAATGCTCTGATCCAAGATCAATCTTTACCTGCAACTTCCTGAAACAACGCGAAATATTGTGCGGCCGAGCGTTCCCACCCCACCGGTTGGCGCATGGCGTTGCGCTGCATCGCTGCCCAGACGCGCCGGTTCGCGAACAGATCGCAGGCCCGCTCGATGGCGTGGCCCAGCGCAGCCGTGGTGACCGGGGCGAACTGAAAGCCGGTCGCGCAGCCGGCATCGAGTGCGGCCTGATTGGCGTCGATCACCGTATCGGCCAGCCCGCCCGTGCGCGCCACCACCGGCAACGTGCCGTAGCGCAACCCGCAAAGCTGGGTGAGCCCGCAGGGCTCGAAGCGCGAGGGGATCAGGATCGCGTCCGCGCCGCCCTGCATCTGATGGGCCAGCGCCTCGTCATAGCCGATGACGGCGCCGACCGCGCCCGCATGGTCGCGCGCCGCCCGCTTCCACGCCGCCTCCAGCTCCGGCTCGCCCGAGCCCAGCAGCGCAAGCCGCGCCCCGCGCCCGGTCAGCGCCGGCAGCGCCTCGAGCAGCAGGTCTAGCCCCTTCTGCGCCGTCAGCCGGCTGATCACGCAGAAGAGCGGCGCCTCGTCGGGCGGCTGCAGCGCGAAGCGTTCGATCAGCGCCGCGCGATTGACGGCCTTGCGCTTCAGGCTGCGGGGCGAATAGGTGCGGTGGATCGCCGGATCGGTCTCCGGATCCCAGATCCGGGTGTCGATGCCGTTCAGGATGCCGGTCAGATCGGCCCGGCGCGCGCGCAGCACCCCCTCCAGCCCCATGCCGAATTCGGGCTCCATCA
>RFIR01000082.1 GCA_003695135.1 Alphaproteobacteria bacterium
GGACTGGGTTTGGACGGGAATCGTTCTTGCCCGTCAATATTCCTGATTGAGCTCGTCGGCTGCCGGGATCTCGCGCTCGCGCCGGGCGATGTAGTCGCGCAGCGCCTCGGCCGTGGCCTCGTCGAGCTTCGGCTCCTCATAGTCCGACAGGAGCTTGCGCGCGTGCTTCAGCGCGCGCCCGGTGATCTCGACGCTGCCTTCGGCGATCCACTGCTCGATGGAGTTGTTGTCGAAGAGCTCGGGCATGAAGAAGGCGGTCTGAAAATTCTCCTGCGTATGGGGGTGGCCGAGATAATGCCCGCCGGGGCCGACATCGGGAACCGCCGCCAGCGCCTGATCGAAATCCGCCCATTTCGGCCCCTCGGCCATGCGGTACGCCATGGCGCATTGCTCGGCATCGACCACGAACTTGGCCACCGAGCAGTGCATGCCGGCCTCGTTCCAGCCCGCCGAATGCCAGATGTAGTTGGCGCCCGAATGCATCACTGCCGACAGCGTCGCGGCACTTTCGTAACCCGCCTGCGCGTCGAAGGTCTTGGCCCCGCCCAGCAGGCTCGATGTCCGCCACGGCACGCCGTAATGCCGCGCCATCTGGCCGATCATGAAGTTCATCAGGCTGATCTCGGGCGTGCCGGCCATCGGCGCGCCCGATTTCATCGAGACGGTGGAGAGGTAATGGCCATAGATCGCCGGGCAGCCCCTGCGGATGACCTGGGTGTAGGCGAGCGCGGCCAGCGCCTCGGCATTGAGCTGCGCCACCGCGGCCGGCACGCTGGCCGGTGTGTTGGCGCCGCCGAGGACGAAGGGCGAGCACAGCACCGGCTGGTTGCGCCGGCAGAAGGCGCGCATCGCCCCCAGCATGGTCTCGTCCCAGACCAGCGGCGAGTTGCCGTTGCAGTTGCCGGTGGTGACCGGATGGGTCTCCATGAAATCCTCGCCGAAGAGGATCGCGCACATCTCCATCACGTCCTCGGCGTTCCTCGGGCTCGTCGTCATGCCCATGAAGGTCTTGTCGGAATGCTTCATCGAGGAATGGGTGATGCGCAGATGGCGGTGGCTGACCGGGTGGTCCATCGGCTCGACGATGTGATGGGCCGAGGAATGCAGCGCCGGCGACATGTGGCTGAGCTTGTGGAACATCGCCAGATCGTCGAGCGTCGGCGCCCGGCGGACGTCTTCCAGATCGCGCAGATAGGGCGCGCCGGTCATCGGCACGAAGATCGCATGCCGCCCGCCAAGGCGGACATTCTTCTGCGGATCGCGGGCGTGCAGGGTGATCTCGGCCGGGATGGTCGCGATCAGCTCGCGCACCAGCCCGCGGTCGAGACGCACCCGCTCATCGACCACCTTGGCGCCGGCGCGTTTCCAGTCGGCGAGCGCGATGTCGTCGCGGAAATGCACACCGACATTTTCCAGAATGTCCATCGAGGCCGCGTCGATGCGCCGAACCTGTTCCTCGTCCATCACCTCGCAGCGCGGCAGGCGGTTGACCAGCCCCGGAGCCATGTCGAAGCGCGGTGCCGAACGCAGCGCCCGGCGCGAGGCGCGCCCCCCCGCCCGGCTGCGCCCGGTTTGCTGGCTGTCCGTCATCGCATGGCCCTCCCTGCCCGGCGAGCATGGACCGGCCGCGGCCATCCCACGCGGCCGTTTGCGAAAAATCCGCGGCGAAAGGCGACACGGCGCGCGCCGAGGGGCGGTACGCGAACCGGATCGGGAGGGCCGGGGTGTGGCCGCGAGCTGAGGGTCACGAAAGCCCCGGCTGCAGCGGCGAGGCCGCGGTCAGCCCGCCATCGAGGGTGAAGAGCTGACCGGTGGCAAATCCGGCCTCGTCGGAGGCAAGCCAGACGGCAAGCGCGGCCACGTCCTGCGGGCGGCCGAAGCGGCGCACCGGGTGGCGGGCCAGTGCGTCCTGCCGGGCACGGGCGGGATCGCTGGCCAGGGCAAGGCCCGCCTCCAGCATGCCGGTCTCGATCCAGCCCGGGCAGATGGCGTTGCAGCGCAGCTTCGGTCCGTGATCGACGGCGATCGAGCGGGTCAGCCCGTGCACGAAGGCCTTCGAGGCGTTGTAGAGCGCCATGGACGGGTCGGCGACATGGCCGGAGATCGAGCCGATATTGATGATCGACCCGCCCCGCGGCATCACCGGAATCGCGGCGCGGCAGCAGTTGAACACGCCGCGGCAATTGGTGCCGATCACCTGCTCCCAGTCGGCATCGGTCGAGTCGGTTACCGTCTTCTCGATCTGCACCCCGGCATTATTGACGAGGATGTCGGGTGCACCGGCCGCCGCGATCAGCCGTGCCGCGTCGGCGGGATCGGAGACATCGGCCCTGATCCAGCGCGCGCCATGGGGCAGGTCGTCCGCCGCCGCCCCGCGCCCGCAGGTCAGCACCGCGGCGCCTTCGGACAGGAACGCCTCGACGATCGCCCGCCCGATCCCCTGCCGCCCGCCGGTGACGACCGCGCGCTTGCCTGCAAGTCTCATCGTATCATCCCCGCCCGCTCACAGCCGCATCTGCTGGACCTGCGCGGTCAGCCCGCCATCGAGCACCCAGAGCTGGCCGGAGGCATAGCGCGCCTCGTCCGAGGCGAGCCAGGTGACCAGGTTCGCGACATCCTCCGGCGTGCCGTAGCGGCGGATCGGATGCACCTCGCGCACCGCCTGCTGCAACTGGTCGATGGTCTTTCCGCCCCCACCCGAGCCTTCGCCGGTGAAAAAGCTCTGCAGCATCGGCGTGTCGACATAGCCCGGGCAGATCGCGTTGACGCGGATGCCCTCGGGGCCGTGATCGCAGGCCATGGCGCGGGTCAGCGCATGCACCGCGCCCTTGGTCGCGCAATAGGCCGCCAGCCCCGGATCGGCGATGAAGCCGTCATAGGAGCCGAAATTGATGATCGAGGCCGTGCGCTCCGCCGTGACCGCCTTGCGCATCAGCGGCAGTGCGTGTTTGGCGCTGAGGAACATCCCCGTGACATTGATCGCGAAGATGCGGTTCCATTCCTCCAGGGTGGTCTCCTCGACGGTCTTCTCGATCTCGATCCCGGCGGCGTTCACGAGGATGTCCAGCCGGCCCCATTGCCGCGCGATCCCCTCCATCGCCGCCACCGCCGCCGCTTCCGAGGTCACGTCATGGGCGATGACGCGCACCGCCTCCGGCGCGTCGGGCCACGGCGCGAGATCGGCCGCGACCACCTGCGCCCCCTCGCGCGCGAATCGGGTGCAGATCGCCCGGCCGATGCCGCCGCAGCCGCCGGTGACGAAGGCGATGCGCCCCGAGAGCGCGCTCACCGCTTCACCCCCGGCGGCGGGTACTGCATGCGGTGGACCACATCGTCCCAGCTGACGGTGTTGCGCACATATTCCCGCGCGGCATCGCGCGGCGGGTTGTAGTCCCAGCTGGTCCAGGCGCCGGTCTCCATCGCCGCATGCACGGCGCGCCGGCGTTTCTGGGTGGCGATGACGTCGGCGCGGATGCGCGCGCCGTCCCAGCGCCGCGCGGCCTCCGCCGCAAAGGCGGCGGCGGTCTCCGCATGGGCCGGATCGTCGGCAAGGTTTCGCTGCTCGCCGGGATCGGCCGCGAGGTCATAGAGCTGCGGCGGGTCGGCCTCGCAATGGATGTATTTGAACCGCCCGCGGCGGATCATGCAGACCGGCAGGCCGGGGGCCATCTCGGCGCAGTATTCGCCGATCGCCTCGGTCTGGCTTTCGTGCCCCTCCGCCAGCGTCGGCCACAGCGAGACGCCGTCGAGCGGCATGGCCGGCGCCTCGTCGCAGCCCGCAATCTCCATCAGCGTCGGCATCAGATCGACCAGCGAACAGGGCGCGGCGACGCGCTGCTGCCGAATGCCCGGCCCGGCCACGATCAGCGGCACGCGTGCGGCGTGTTCGAAGAAGTTCATCTTGTACCACAACCCGCGTTCGCCCAGCATCTCGCCGTGATCGGCGGTGACGATGACGATGGTGTTGTCGATCAGATCGGCCTCTTCCAGCGCCTGCACCAGCTGGCCGAGCCTGGCATCGACATAGCTGACATTGGCGTAATAGGCGTGGCGGGCATTGCGGATCTCGTCCTCGTCGGGCTGGACGATATCGGCCGCGATGCCGCGGCGCAGGCGGATGGAATGCGGGTCGGCCGGCGCGTCCGGCGTCGGCAGGTCGATGGCGTCGTGATCATAGAGCGCCCAGAATTCCGGCCGCGCGACATAGGGGTCGTGAGGGTGGATGAAGCTGGCCACCATGCAGAAGGGCGCCACGCCCTCCATGGCGTATTCCAGCATGCGGCGGCGGGCGAGGAAGGCCACCTCCTCGTCATACTCGTACTGGAAGGTGGTCGCGGCCACGCCCGCCTGCCGCACCGCATCCATGTTGTGATACCACTTGTCGATGCGCTCGTCGGGGGCCTCCCAGTCCGGGGTCCAGGCGTGATCGGCCGGATAGATGTCGGTGGTCAGCCGCTCCTCGAAGCCGTGCAGCTGGTCGGGGCCGACGAAATGCATCTTGCCCGACAGGCAGGTGCGATAGCCCGCATGGCGCAGGTAATGGGCAAAGGTCGGGATAGAGGCGGGGAACTCGCTGCCATTGTCATAGGCGGCGATGCGGGTGATGTGCTGCCCGGTCATGAAGGAAAACCGTGACGGCGCGCAGAGCGGCGCGTTGCAATAGGCGGCGTCGAAGCGGGTGCCGCGCGCGGCCAGCGCCGCCATGTTGGGCGTGCGGACCAGCGGATGGCCATAGGCGCCGGTGAAATGCGGCGCCAGCTGATCGGCCATGACGATGAGGATGTTGGGCCGGCTCATGACGCGGCGGCGGCATAGGCGTCGAGCACCAGCCCGTGGAAATGATGCACCGCGTGCTCGGACTTGCCCGAGCCTTCGGGGTCGTGCACGATCCTGCCCTGGCTGAAGGCGGGCGTGGCCATGCCGCGCTGCACGCTCTCGACGATGGCGATGTCCTCGGCCTGCAGCACCTCGTCGAGATAGCGGATCGCCTCGCGCTCGGTCGCGTCCGGCTCCGGCGTCTCGAGGAAGAAGTCATAGGTCTCCAGCGTCCGCTCCGGCCCGGCCGGGATGATGTTGAGCACGATCATGCTGGAGCGGCCCGGATAGCGCATCAGGCAGGTGGTCGGCCACAGCCACCACACCGCATGGGTGCGCACCGTGGCGTTGGAGACGTCGTAGGCGGTGTTGGCCGCCTTTCCGGCCTCGGCCATGTGGCTGGAATAGATGCCATGGGTGGTCACCCTGTAGCTGTCCATGTCGACCAGCGTGCAGAAATCCTTGTGCGCGGTGGGGCAGTGGTAGCATTCGAGGAAGTTGTCGACGACATTCTTCCAGTTGGAGCGGATGTCGTAGGTCAGCCGGTGGCCGAAGGTCAGCTGGTCGATGTCGGGCGCCCAATGGCGGATCTCGGTTTCCAGATCGCCCGAGGCTTCGGCCAGCGGCGCGGCGGCAGGGTCGAGATTGACGAAGACGAAGCCGCAGAATTCCTCCACCCGCACCGCGTCGAGGCAGATCGCGCCGGGCTCGAAATCCTTCAGGCTTTCGGTCTCCGGCGCCCGGCGCAGCCGGCCGGTCAGGTCATAGACCCAGGCGTGATAGGGGCACATGATGCGCGTGGTCTGGCCCTCGCCGCGCAGAAGCTCATGGGCGCGGTGCTTGCAGACATTGTAGAAGGCGCGCAGCACGCCTTCGCGGTCGCGCAGCACCGCCACGGGCCGCCCGGCGATCTCGGCGGTCACGAAGGATCCCGGCGCGCGCAGCTTCTCGACATGGCAGACCCATTGCCAGGACCGCGCGAGGATCGCCTCGCGATCCACCGCATACCAGCGCGGATCGACATAGGCCTCCTTGCGCAGCGATAGCGAGCGGGCCGGATCGGGGTCGTAGCCGCGCCGGATCCCGGCGATCTCTTCCGATGAAAGCGCAACCGTCATGACCACCTTCCCATCGCTGCTGCGAATCGCACCGGAACAGGGTCGTGCCGAATGCCCGGCGGGATTCGTCATGAATGGACCAGAATCGGTGCAGGTACGACATTTATCGTGTTGGGCCGTCGTGCGGAGGCGAGGCTGCCGTGGCGGGGGGCAGCGCACGGCAGTCCCGGTTGGCGCGACGGTCAGCGCAACAAAATGCGCGACCATCTGCCCGATTGGGTTTGAATACGTCCCCTCTATGGCTTAGATGTCATAAGGAATGCGCCGTGTCCCCCGGGGGTACGGCCTCCCCCGGTCATGGAGGAACATGGTATGAGCCCGAGCATCTGGCAAATCCTCATCGTCGTCATCCTCGCGGTCCTGCTGTTCGGACGCGGCAAGATTTCCGCCCTGATGGGCGATGTCGCCAAGGGCATCAAGAGCTTCAAGCGCGGCATGGCCGAGGATATCGAAGAGGCCAAGCCGGTCGAGAACAAGATGGAGGACGCTGTCGACGTCACGCCGACCGCGGCCAAGGACAAGGCGTGAGGCACAGGGCGTGATCTGACCCGGAAGGGGCGGGACGACGATGCTTGATATCGGCTGGTCCGAACTGATGGTTATCGGCGTGGTGGCGCTGCTGGTGGTGGGGCCGAAGGACCTGCCGGGCATGTTCCGCACCATCGGCCAGTATGTCGGCAAGGCGCGCTCCATGGCCCGCGAGTTCCAGCGCAGCATGGAGGCTGCGGCGCGCGAGGCCGGTATGGAGGATGTCGCCAAGGCCGCCAGCTCGGTGCGCGATGTCGGCCGGACCGTCTCCAGCGCCACCCCGATGGGGCTGGCGAAGATGAGCGTGGAGCAGGCGACCTCGCCGACGAAGAAGCCCGCGACCGATACGCCGAAGCCGGCAGCAGAAAGCCCCGCCACGTCGGCTCCGGCACCCGCAGCGGAAACGGCGCCTCCGCCGGCAGGCCCGGTGTCGGCGGCCCCGGTGACTCCGGCCGGGTCCGGCACGGCGCAGGACAAGGCCTGAGCGCCGATCAGCGACGGGACATCTTCACGCGATGAGAGACGAGGAAAGCCTCGAGGACACAAGAGCGCCGCTGATCGAGCATCTGATCGAGCTGCGCACCAGGCTGATTCGCGCGCTCATCGCCTTCGGCATTGCCGCCATCATCTGCGGCATCTTTGCCCGCGAGATCTACGACATCCTCACCCTGCCGCTGCGCGAGCAGCTTCTCGAGCGCGGGCAGGATGCCAAGCTGATCTACACCCAGCTTTACGAGAAATTCTTCGTCCACCTCAAGATTGCCGTCTTCGGCGGCTTCTTTCTCGCCTTTCCGCTGATTGCCCAGCAGATATGGAAATTCGTCGCACCCGGTCTCTACCGCGACGAGAAGAAGGCCTTCCTGCCCTTCCTGCTGGCAACGCCGGTGCTGTTCGTGCTGGGTGCCTCCTTCGTCTATTTCATCATCATGCCGCAGGCGATCAGCTTCTTCCTCGACTTTCAGGCGCCGGGCGGCAAGGACACCACCCAGATCGAGTTTCTGGGCAAGGTGAACGAATATCTCAGCCTGGTGATGACCTTCCTGCTCGCCTTCGGCATCTGTTTCGAGCTGCCGGTGCTCTTGACGCTGATGGGCCGGGCCGGGCTGACCACTGCAGCCGGGTTGCGGCGGATGCGCAAATACGCGCTGGTCGGCATCGCCTTTGCCGCCGCCATGCTGACCCCGCCCGACATCATCAGCCAGATCGGCCTCGGCCTGCCAATGTATCTGCTCTACGAGGTCTCGATCTTCCTCGTCGCCATGAACGAGAAGCGGGTGGAGGCCGAGCTGCGCGCCGAGGGGCTGTGGGTCGATGACGAGGAGCTCGAGGAGGACGAGCCCGAGGAGGAGCCCGGCAAGCCGGCGCCCGATACCCCGGCACCGTGAGCGACGATCC
>RFIR01000544.1 GCA_003695135.1 Alphaproteobacteria bacterium
GGCTGGCGCCGACCACGCGCAGCTTCAGCCCGAAGGCGGTGCGCGTCATCATCAGATGCACGAGCGCGATGGCGATCAACCCGAGGACGAGGCCGGAGGAAATGGTGGTCCCGAACAGCCGCGGCAGGCGGTCGGCCACCGGCAGGGTGCGGGTCTGCGGCACGGTGGTGGCAGGGTCGAGGAATACCAGCTTGACCAGCGCATTGGCCAGCGACAGGCCCAGAAAGCTCATCATCAGCGTGGTGATGATCTCGTTGACGCCCTGATAGGCGCGCAGGAGCGCCGGCAGGAGCGCCCACAGCGCCGCCACCAGCGCCGACAGCGTCGCGGCCGCGATCAGCACCGCCCAGCCCGGCAGAAGCCCGATCATCACCGGTGCGCTGGCCGCCGCGGCCACCGCGCCCAGCAGGAACTGCCCGTCCACGCCCAGATTCCAGATGCCGGCGCGAAAGGCCACGATCAGCCCGGCGGCGATGAACAGAAGCGGCGCCATGCGCGTCAGCGTCTGCTGCACACCGGTGGGCGAGAGGAGCCCGCGCTGGAGCACATAGCCGTAATAGGCCAGCGGGTCCTTGCCGAAGGCCATCAGCAGCAATCCGGCGAGGATCAGCCCCAGCAGGATCGGCCCCGCGGCCAGTGCCGTGGCGCGCAGCGCCGCGTGCAGCACAGCCGAACCGCGGCGCGGTGGCTGAGAGGTGTCGCCGCCGGCACTCATGCCGCCATGCCCACCATGAGACGGCCCACCTGCGCACGCGCCACCGGCCCGTTCTCCACGATCCCGGTCAGCCTGCCGCGCGACAGCACGCCGATGCGATGGCTGAGGGCAAGGATCTCGTCGAGATCGGTGGAGATCAGCAGGATGCCGATTCCCTGCCGCGACAGGTCGCGGATGCGCCGGTGCAGCGCCTTCGCATTGGCGAGATCGAGCCCGTGGCCGGGTTTGGAAAAGATCACCAGCCGCGCGCCCTCCACCAGCTCGCGCGCCAGCATGAGCTTCTGGATGTTGCCGCCCGACAGCTTGCCGGCCCCGGTTCCGGCGCCCGGCGCGCGGATGTCGAAGGCGTGCATCCGTTCCGCGGCATGGGTGGCGATTGGGCGGCGCTGCTCGATGCCATTGCGCCAGAACGGCCGCTCGCCCACCTGCTTGAGCAGCAGGTTGAGGCTGACGGGCATGTCGGCCACCACGCCTTCGCCAAGCCGGTCATCGGTCAGATAGCGCAGGCCCAGCGCGCGGCGCTCGGCCACGGAGGCGCGGGTGATGTCGCGGCCATCGAGCAGGATGCGCCCCGTGGCGGGCAGGATCTGCCCGGCCAGAAGCTCGGCCAGCTGGCGCTGGCCGTTGCCGTCGATGCCGGCAATGCCGAAGACCTCGCCGGGGGCGACGGAAAAGCCGATATCGGCCAGCGCCGGCGTCCCGTCCGTTCCCGGGCAGCCCAACCCCTCGACGCGCAGGAGCTCACCCGGCGGCGGGGCAGGGGGCGGGGTCTCCTCGCCGTCCTGCCCGGCCCCCGCCCCGAACATCATCTCCACGATCTCGCCCGGCGTCTCGGCCCGCTTCATGCGATCGGGCGGGATCTCGCCCACCTTGCGGCCCCGCTTCAGCACCGTGACCCGGTCGCCGAATGCCACCGCCTCGTCGAGCTTGTGGGTGATGAACAGGATGCCGATGCCCCGCGCCGCCATGCGCCGCATCAGCGCGCCGAGCTCGGCAATGCCGTCGGGCGTCAGCATCGAGGTGGCCTCGTCGAGGATCACCAGCCGGCTGCCCCGCGCCAGTGCCCGCAGGATCTCCACCTGTTGCTGTTCGCCCAGCGAGAGATCGGCGACGCGGGCGTCGGGGTCGATGCTGATGCCGAGTTCCCCTGCCAGCGCGCGCAGCCGCCGTGCCCGGTCCGCCCGGTGCGGGCGCTGCCACCACGGCGCGCCGAGCGCCATGTTCTCGGCTACCGTCAGGCTCGGCACCAGCATCGAATGCTGGAACACCGTGCCGATGCCGAGATCGAGCGCATGGCGCGGCGAGCGGATCACCACCGCCCGGCCATCCAGCAGGATGCGCCCGGCATCGGGCTGTGTGAGCCCCGAAAGGATGGCCACGAGTGTGGATTTCCCGGCCCCGTTCTCGCCCAACAGCGCATGCACCTCGCCCGCGTGGACCGTCAGGTCGATCCGGTCATTGGCCAGCACGCCGGGGAAACGTTTGGTTATCCCCTGCAGCTGCAGCAGTGGCGGATGCGCATTCATCGCCGGTCTCGCCCCGTGGATCGACTCCAGTCACTGAACCCATTCCCCGGAAAACCGAAGCAGCGTCAAGGGCGGGGTCGGGCGCCGCCCGGCCTTGGCGGACGAGGCGCGTGTCAACGGACTGGCTCCGAATCCGGCAACGGATCGGCGAAGGGATCACGTGTTTTGGCCCGTCCCCGGCAGGGCCGCCTCCTGCCAATCCGTGCGCGCCCCGCCTATTCGGCCAGCCTGGTCACCCGTTCATGCACGCCCTCGGCATCGAAGACCGGGGTGACGGTGATCTCGCCCGCGATCATCTTCTCGCGCAGCGCCATGATCTCGGCCCAGACATCCTCGGGGATCTGCGGGGTCTTGAGAAGCCGCACGCTGTCATCGGCCAGCCCGATGGCATAATGGCGGGTGCCGAAACTGCCTGCGCGCAGGTCGCGGATCATCTGTACATAGACCGGGGTGATGTCCCAGATCACCGAGGACAGCAGATAGCCCTTGTCGATCGGGCTCTTGTCGCCGATCACGTCGATGAACAGCACCTTGCCGCCATCGACGGCCCTGCGTGTCTCCACCGCCTGCAGCATGCCGAAGGAGGAGCCGTTGCCCTGACCGAAGATGATGTCCGCCCCGGCGGCGATCAGGCTTTCAGTCACCCGCTTGCCGCCGGCGGCATCGGAATAGGCCGCCGGGCCGATCACGGCATAGATCACCCGGAGCTGCGGATTCTCCGCCTTCACCCCGTCGGCAAAGGCGGCCGATTGCGAATTCCACGATGGCGGCTCGCCCGAGACCACGATGCCCACCGTGCCGGTGCGGGTCATCTTGGCCGCAAGCCGTCCGGCGAGATAGGCGCCGTCATGACCCGACAGCGTGTAGTCGGCCACCAGCCCCGGCTTCAGCCCGGTCGGCGTGTCGACGATGGCGACCGGCACCCCGGTCTCCTCGGCGATCTCGGGCGCGGCGGTGTTGTAGCCCGAGGCATGGGCGATCATCAGATCGGCGCCCTCCTCGGCCAGCTCGCGCAGGGTCGGGCGTACATCGCCATAGCCGAGGCCCTGGGCCACCATCACCTCGACCCCGGTGATCTCGCCTGCCTTCTTCGCCGCCTCGATCCCCTGCTGGTTCCAGCCGTAATCGGTGCCTTCCTCCGGCGTCAGGATGGCGATGGCGTCAACCTCGCCGGCCATGGTCGCGCCCGCGAGCGCCGCGCCTGTCATGAGCCCCGCGAGCGCGCGCAGCAGATGTCCCCTCATGATCGTCCTCCCGTTTCGCATTGCGACCCGTTCGCCTGTGCTACACCTATGGGCCGGTATGCGGGAGGCGAATGGCTGTCGAGGGGCGAGGGATGAGATTTATTGCCGCGCTTGCGCTTCTGCCTGCGGCACTGCAGGCTGCCGATCTGCATCCGGTCGAGGGTCAGCATGGCACGGAAGGGCTGGAGGCGGTGCATCTGCGGTTGCGCAATCAGGGGACCCGGACGCTGGATTGTCAGGCCCAGCTTGCGCATTGGTTCTCCGACCGGCTGGCACTGATCGCGCCGGGCGAAAGCGTCGATCGGGTGTTGTGGCGCGATCCGCAGACCGGCAGCGTGGCGCTGCTGAACGAGCGGGGCGATGCCATGCCCGTCGAGGCGCTGTGGTGCGGCGTGGCCGGGCGGGCCTATCGGACGCGCGCGCCGATCGCGCTGGAGGGGCTGCGCGCCGGTTCGTGGCTGGAGCTGACCTGCCGCGACGGGCGGGAGCGGGTGATCTGCCGATGAATGCGGGCAGGCAGCCGTCGAGGCGCGTTCCCTCGCGCGCGATCAGCCGGCAGGCGCCGGGGGCGTTCGGCCGGGCTGAAGGCGACTGCACCATAGGGCCAGGCGAACGTCCTCGTGCATGCGCAATGATCGGAATGCCCCTACGACACATGGATGCAGGCCGATGCCCGGAATGTGCAAGGCTTTGCAGCGATCATGGTTGCGCGCCTGTCAAGCAACTGGACGAGACCCCTGCGAAACTCCGCCGGCCAGACCCGGGCGCTGCGCTCGGGCGCCGCGAAATGCGGCGCCGGTCATGTTGTGATTATTTTCACTGTTGATTGTTAAATATTGATTGGGGAA
>RFIR01000545.1 GCA_003695135.1 Alphaproteobacteria bacterium
GCGCCACATGCTGCCGGGATCACTCACAGGCCGGGACCCGTTCCCACCCGCACACACGCATCCTGTCTCACACGGTCGCCGAACACTCATTGCACGCCCTGCTCACCAACACGCTTCAGCCATACACACCCCAGCCGAAAAACGCCTTTCCGGCCCGAAGACCGGTCAATCACCTTTCCTCATCTGCGGGCACCCCCCTTGCCCGCCATCCGGCGCCGCGCCGCGAATCCGGTGGCGCGCGCACCGCGGATCAGAATAGCACGACTCGGCCCCGCATGCGAACCGTCCGCCCCCCGCGCCGGCGGTCCGGGCATCATGCCGCGGCCGGTTCCCGGCGCTTGTAGGGCCGGGTCTGGAACTCCTCGTGATAGGAGCGCTCGACATTGACCGCCCAGATGTCGTGGCGCTCGCCCAGTATGTTGCGCGCGGCCAGCATGGCGGTCAGCATCGAATGGTCCTGATTGTTGTAGCGGTGCTGGCCGTTGCGGCCGACGGTCTGGAAATTGTCGAAGCCGGCGAGCCAGTCCCTCACCACGCCGAGGGCGTCGGCATATTCGCTGTCATAAACGGGGTAGGCCTTGGGCTGGCGGATGACGCAGCCATCGATGACCGAGGCGGCCGGGGCGAGCCCGATCTTCTCCAGCTCACCGGCGGCGAGCGCGATCAGATCGGCGTCCTTCATCGCCCAGAGCGGATCGGTATCGTTGCAGAAATACTCCATGCCGATCGAGGCGGTGGTCTCGCGCGCGGCCTCGGGCAGCATCTCCTTCGACCAGGCGCGGAAGTTCTGGATGCGCCCGACCTGCACCTGCGGCTCATGGACATAGATCCAGTTGTCGGGGAAGGGATCGGCGTGATCGAGCACCAGGGTGACGATCATGAAGTCGCGGTATTTCAGCCGGCTGGCGGCGGCGATGACCTCGGCCGGCGGCGGCGGGTCGAAGGCCGCGATCAGCTCGCGCAGCGCCATGGAGTTGACATAGTGCTCGGCGCGCAGCGTGTAGCGCTGCGCCGCGCCGGTCTCGGCATCGGTCTCGGCGACCTCGATGCCGGTGACATGCCCGCCCTCGCGGAAGACGCGCTCGACACGGGCGCGCATGCGCACCTCGCCGCCGGCCTCGCGGATCCGCGCCCGCGCCCGCTCCCACATCTGCCCCGGCCCCAGCCGCGGATACTGGAATTCCTCGATCAGGCTGGCGGTGTCGTTGGCGCCCGAGATGGCGTTCCACACCGCCTTGAACAGGCTGAGATTCTTGATCCGCTGCGCGGCCCAGTCGGCGCGGATCTCGGTACACGGCACGCCCCAGACCTTTTCGGTGTAGCTGCGGAAGAAATGCTCGAACAGCCGCCGGCCGAAGCGGTTGACCACCCAGTCCTCGAAGGTCTCCTCGGGCTTTCTGGGAAAGGCCTGCCAGCGCAGCACCGACAGGCCGATGCGGATGGACTCGATCAGGCCGAGATTGCCGAGCGCATTGAAGATCTTCAGCGGGTAGTCGAAATACTTGCCGCGGTAGTAGATGCGCGAGAGCCGGGGCACGGTGATGAACTCCTCGCCCATGATCTCGTGCCAGAGCTGTTCGACCTCGCCCACCTTGGTGAAGAAGCGATGCCCGCCGATGTCGAAGCGATAGCCGTTATGGCTGTCGGTGCGGGCGATGCCGCCGACCATGCCGGAGCCTTCCAGCACGATGGGGCGGTGGTGCGGGCTGAGGCGCTGCAACTCATAGGCGCAGGTCAGTCCGGCAGGCCCCCCTCCGATGATCGCAACGCTATCCAACTCTTCCGAAACCGAAGACGGAACCATCCTCGCCCCACTTCAAAAAACACACCGGACCGAAGGGGGGTCATACACCGAATCCCCTTGAAATTCGACCTCAAACTTCGCCAGGGCCCGCCGAACCGGCCCGACTGGGCGCATCCGCCGCGGGTCCGGCCGCCCCGCGCGCCGCTTCCAGACCCTCGCGATAGCGCGCCGCAATCGCGGTGCGGGTGAGGAAATCGAGCCCGCCTTCGGCCATCAGCGCCGCGAGGCGGGACTTGAACGCCGCCTCCTCGCGCACCAGCCGGATCAGCGCCGCGGCGATCCCGGCCTCGTCGCCGGGATCGGCGGCGAGCACCACCGAGCCGTCCTCGAAATAGCCCTCGATCGCCCGCCCGCGCGAATAGAGGCAGGGGACCCCGGCCCCCAGCGCCTCGGCAAACACCATGCCGAAGCTTTCGCGACGGGAGAGGAGCGCGAAGGCCGTCGAGGCGTTGAGGCGCTCCTGCATCGCCGCATTGGGGATGGGGCCGGCGAAGGTGACCCGCCCCGGCGCGACCGCCTCGGCCAGCGCGGCGAGCGCGGCGAAGCCGGCCGCATCGCCGCCGCCGATGATCTCCAGCCTGATCTGCGGCACGCTCCGCGCCGCCATGCCCACCGCGCGGATCAGCCCGGCGGCGTTCTTGTTGCGCCAGTCGCGGAAATGAAAGGCGGTGCGGATGATGGCCGGCGCACCCTCCGGCGTCACCTGCGGGGCGAGCCGCGCCTCGGCCGGGCCGGGGCAGGGCAGCATGCGGACAGGGCGGGTGCGCGGGCCCAGCAGCGCATCGAGCCCCGCCGCCGCCCAGGGCGCGAAGGGAAAGGCCGCCGAAGCGCCGTGCCAGATCGCGCGGTAGCGCGGGCGCAGGTCGGGCCGGGCGCGGGCGATCTTGAGATCGGTATTGCCCTGCACCGACAGGATCAGCGGGATACCGAGCGCGGCGGCGATGCGCTGCCCGGCAATGCCCTCGATGGTCAGCTTGTGGGCGTGAACCAGATCCGGCCTCACCCCGCGCGCGGCCAGATCGGCGAGGATCCACTCCGCCAGCCGGTCGAGATAGCGGATGAGAAACAGCCCCCGCCCCGGCGCGCCATAGGCCAGTGCCCGGTGATCGGGCCCGGCGGCATCGGCGAAGGGAAGCGCGCGGATGCCGGCGCGCCAGCCCACCCGGTTGAGGGAATAGACGCGGTGATCGTGCACGGGGACA
This sequence comes from Alphaproteobacteria bacterium, assembly GCA_003695135.1. Classification (GTDB taxonomy): domain Bacteria; phylum Pseudomonadota; class Alphaproteobacteria; order Rhodobacterales; family Rhodobacteraceae; genus J013. Next base: position 3,007 of record RFIR01000545.1, read on the forward strand.
AGCTCGAGCAGATTGGCCACCGCGCGGGTCTTGGCGGGCTGCAGCGGGTCGGGATAGTCGGCGGAGAGATGCAGGATCTGCATGGAACGGCTCCGGGGACGGGCTGCGCGCAGCCGCGCCGGGCCGCAGCGCGGTCTTCTAGCGCAAAGGGGCGCATGGCGGCAGGGGGCGAAGCGCCGCGCCGGCGGGCGGGGCGCCCGATCATCGGCTTTCGGCACATGCGGATTGCGAACCGTTTTCCGGAGACCCCTGCAAAACCCTGCCGGCCAGACCCGGGCGCTGCGCTCGGGCGCCGCGAAATGCGGCGCCGGTCATGTTGTGATTATTTTCACTGTTGATTGTTAAATATTGATTGGGGAA
>RFIR01000546.1 GCA_003695135.1 Alphaproteobacteria bacterium
CCCCGCCGCCGCGCAGCGCCTGCATCATCACCTGCATGTTGTGATAGGTGTTGCCCGAGCCGATGATCAGCACGCCCTCCTCGCGCAGCGGTGCCAGCGCCCGGCCGGCAGCGAGATGCGCGGCCGCGTCGAGATCGGCGCGCAGGGACAGCTGAACCGTGGGAATGTCGGCGGCCGGAAACGCCACCTTCAGCGGCACGAACACGCCGTGGTCATAGCCGCGCGTCGCGTCCCCGGCGGTGTCGAATCCCGCACCTTCCAGGAGCGTCCGCACCCGCGCCGCCAGCGCCGGATCGCCCGGGGCGGGCCAGGTCAATTCGTAGGTCTCGGGCGGAAAGCCGTAATAGTCGAACAGCAGCGGCGGTGCCGGGCCGGTCTGCACGGTGAAGACCGGCGCCTCCCAGTGGCCCGAGATCACCAGCAGCGCCGTCGGCCGCTCGGGCAGCGTTCCGGGCAGGTCCTCGAGGAATTTCCGCTGCCGGTCCCAGGTGCCGGGCGGATCCCAGTCCATGAAGAAGCACGGGCCGCCGCCATGGGGAATGAACAGGCTGGGTTGTCGTTTTGTCATGTCGTGGCCTTCGCTTCACGTCGCAGGCGATCGCAAGCAAGGGGTGCGCCCTAGCGTCGCGCACCCCGGTCTGGCCTCAGGCGGCAAGTTCGCCCGCCGCATCCGCCAGACGTGCCGCCCGCGTGGCCCTCGCCCACCAGGCCAGCTCATCCAAGAGCGCCTTGGCCGAAGGTTCCAGGATGGGCGCGATCGCCTCCATCGGGCCGTTCTCGCCCATGGGGTGCACCTTCCGGAGTTCCCCGCCGCCGATATGGACCGCGTTCCTCAGCGGTACCATCTGCAGCTCGACGGCGATGCCGCGCAGATGTTCGATCGCCCGCGCAGCCCCGGTGCCGCCATAGCCGACAAATCCCATCGGCTTGCGCATCCACTCCTTGTAGGCCTGATCCAGAGCGTTCTTCAGCACCGCCGGCACCGAGTGGTTGTATTCCGCCGTCACCACCACAAAGCCGTCGAAGCCGGCCAGCGTCTCCTGCCAGCGGATCGCCTTGGGATCCTGGCTCGGCGTCCACAGGTTCGAGGCCATCTCGTTGAAGAACGGCAGATCGAAGTCGCGCAGGTCGAGCTTTTCGAAGGTCATGTCGCCACGCTTGCCGGCCAGGTCCATGAACCACTCTGCCGGCTTGTCGGCAAACCGCGCATCGCGGGTGGTGCCGATGATCACGCCAATGCGGGGTTTTTCGGTTTCGCTCATCCTCGTTTCCCTCCGTCTCTCGATGCAGTTTCCTGCGGTTGCATGGCGGACCGCGCAGGCCTGCCGAAACTCGTTCACGCCTCCGGTCGCAGCATCCGGGTCAGCACGCCGCTTTTCAGCCAGAACTGCTGGTAGAGCGCGCCGAGGAAATGCAGAAGCACGCTCAGGGGCACCACCGGCTCCATCGCCACATGGATCTGCCGGGCGAGGTCGATCTCGCCGAACCAGTTCAGCACCCCGGTCACCGGCATCACGATCATGATCGCATAGAGCATCAGCTTGACCGCGACCGAGATCGCGCGCAGCAGCAGTGGCTCGTCCTCGGGCAGCGGCGGCGCGCCGCGGCGCGACAGGAGCCCCAGCCGCCACAACGCGAAGAAAAATACCGCCACCCCGCCCGCAATGTGTATGAGCGTCACTGGCTCGTAACCGGCCCAGCTGCCCGCGCGCTCGGCCTCGGCCGCGGCGATCATCGCGTCATGGGTGACGAAGGCGGCGATCACCAGCACGGCCGAGACCCAGTGCAGCAGGATCTGGGCGCGCGTATAGCCCTGCGCGCGGCTCATGCGGTCGCCTCGCCGCCCGGCGCATAGGCCGATTTCACCGCCCGCACCCGGTTTGCCGTCAGCCATGACACGATCAGCAGAACCAGTGTCACCGCCGCCGGTGGCCAGCCCGGATCGCCCGCGGCGACATGCGCCGAGACCGCCAGCAGCAGATGCCAGAACATCGCCGCATAGGCCCAGTCGGTCACCATCGCATTGGGCCGCCACAGGATGATGGCGGCACCGACGATCTTCAGGACCGCCAGCGGCCAGATGATGTAGGTGGGATAGTGCAACAGCCCCTCATACATCCCCTTCACCATCTCGTATGACGAAATGTAGAAGGCCGCGCCGCCTAAATAGACCAGCGCCACCAGCCCGGTGGCGATCCAGTAGACGATCTTCGCCGTCCTGTCGCTCATCCTCGCACCTCCTGCCGCCCCGGCGCCGCGCGCCGGGATCTTGTCCCGTCCGGGAATCAGGTGTAGATCAATTAGGAAAGCCGATGGCGATTAGAAAGTAGGCACGTAAAAGTAACCATCACCCGGATGCGATCATGAAACGCACCTTGTCGCCTTCCTGCCCGATGGACGCGCTGTTGCGCCTGCTGACGGGTCCGTGGACCACCTACATCCTGTGGGTGCTGACCGATCAGGGGCCGCAACGGTTCGGCGCGCTGAAGCGGGCGGTGCCCGGCATCTCCACCCGGGTGCTGACCGAGCGGCTGCGCATGCTGGAGACCGCCGGCGTCATCTGGCGCGAGCAGGCCCAGACCATCCCGCCCGCCGTCACCTATGGCCTGACCGAGCGGGGCAAGGAGCTGGGCTGCGTGCTCGACGGGCTGGGCCGGATCGCCCGCCGCTGGCATGACGAAGGTGCCTTCGACGGTCAGGTGGCGGCGGAATAGCGGTTGCCGATCCAGACCGGTTCTGCCCTTGCGCCCGCCGCAGGGGCATGCGGCCGCCCGGGTGGGCGCATCACCTCGCCTCGAGTCCGGGCGTGAATCGGATCGAGCGCATCACGCACCAGAGCGTGCCCCGACCAATCTTAACCGAGCCCAGATCGAGGACCCGCCCGGGCGCCAGCCCGGGCAGCGCCCGCGTTCGGCGGGCTTGCGCGGCCCCGCAGGGGCCACGGTCCCGTGTCACCCCCAGGCGGGCGCTCCGCGTTCGACGCGCTTACGCGGCGCCACCGGCGCCACGGTCGCGTCTCACCCTCGGGCGGGCACTGCCTTGCGAGGTGGTCAAGATCGGTCGGGGCACGCTCTAAACCTGCACGAGCCCTTCACGAAACCGGCGCATGTTGTCGCGGTAGCGCACGGCGCTTTCCTCCAGCGCCTCCCGCTCCTCATCCGCCAGCATCCGCACCACCTTGCCCGGCGCGCCGAGGACCAGCGCGCCTTCGGGGATCTCCTTGCCCTCGGTGACCATGGCGCCGGCCCCGATCAGCGCGCCGCGCCCGATCACCGCCCGGTTCATCACCGTGGCGCCCATGCCGATCAGCGCGCCGTCGCCGATCACGCAGCCATGCAGGATCGCCCGGTGGCCGACGGTGCAGTTGCGCCCGACGCTGAGCGGGCAGCCCGGATCGGTATGCAGGATCGAACCGTCCTGGATGTTGGAGCCCTCGCCGATCACGATCGGTTCGTTGTCGCCGCGCAGCACCGCGTTGAACCAGATGCTTGCCCCCGACATCAGCACCACGCGGCCCATCACCTGCGCACCCGGAGCGATCCAGAAATCGCCATCGCCCGGCAGGGTCGGTGCGACGCCCTCCAGCGCAAAGAGCCCCTCGGCCATGTCAGTTCCCCCCTTTCATCCGCGCGTCGAATTCGCGGTTCAGCGCCGCGACATGGCGTTCCACCGCCGGGTTGCGGGCCAGACGCAGACGCTCGGAACGCAGGATCGCCCTCAGATCGGCGGTGCAGTCATCGAGGTCGCGATTGATCAGAACATAGTCATATTCGGCCCAGTGCGCGATCTCGTCGCGCGCCCTGGCCATGCGCCCGGCGATCACCGCCTCGCTGTCCTGGGCCCGGTGGTGCAGCCGTGCCTCGAGCTCGGCGATGGAGGGCGGCAGGATGAAGACCGACACCGCCGCATGGCCCAGCGCGGAGTTGCGGATCTGCTGCCCGCCCTGCCAGTCGACATCGAACAGCACGTCGCGCCCCTGCCCGATCGCCGCCTCCACCGCCGCCCGCGGCGAGCCGTAGAGATGGCCGAACACCTCGGCCCATTCCAAGAGCGCGTCCTCCGCGATCATCCGCTCGAATTCGGCGCGGTCGAGGAAGTGATAGTCGCGCCCGTCCACCTCGCCCGGGCGCATGGGCCGGGTGGTGGCCGAGACCGAGAAGCTGATCGCATCGTCCTCGGCCAGCAGGCGGCGGGCCAACGTGCTCTTGCCCGCGCCGGAGGGCGAGGAGAGAATCAGCAAAAGCCCGCGACGGGGCGGGGCGGCCACGGTCTCGGCCTCCGCTTCACTCGACATTCTGGATCTGCTCGCGCAGCTGGTCGATCACGCTCTTCAGCTCCAGCCCGGCCGCGGTCAGCTCGGTAGAGGATGCCTTCGAACACAGCGTGTTGGCCTCGCGGTTGAATTCCTGCGCCAGAAAATCGAATTTGCGCCCCACCGGCCCCTCGGCCGCCATCAGGGCGCGCGCCGCGGCGACATGCGCCTGCAGCCGGTCGAGTTCCTCGGTCACGTCGATGCGCACCGCGATCAGTGCCAGCTCCTGCGCCAGCCGCGCCTCGTCGACGGGCGCGCCTGCGCCGATGAGCGCCTCTACCCGCTCGCGCAGCAGCGCGCCGTCCCGCGCCGCCCGCGCCTCGGCCAGCTCGCGCGCCTGACCCGCAAGGCGCTCGATCTCGTCGATGCGCGCGGCGATGACGGTGCGCAGCGCCTTACCTTCGGCCTGACGCGCCTCGCGCATCGCCGCGACCAGTCGTTCGGCATCGGCCATCAGCGCGGCGCGGCGCGCATCGGAGAGGATCTCGCCGCTTTCGGGCGTGGCGAACAGGCCCGGCAGCGTGGCCAGCC
>RFIR01000547.1 GCA_003695135.1 Alphaproteobacteria bacterium
GCGGTGGCGAGCATCATGCCGCGGCGGCGGCAGGCCTCCAGCACGCGCGAGGCCAGATCACCCATCGGATCGGTCATTGCAGCCATCCATGGGCGAGTGCAGCGGCGGCGCTCACCACCACGGCCGCCAGCACGCCGGCCAGCACGTCGTCGAGCATCACGCCCAGCGGTGTCCGCTGCCGGTCGGCCCAGGATACCGGCCAGGGCTTGAGGACGTCGAACAGGCGAAACAGCACGAAGCCGCCGACCCAGCCCGGCCAGGGGAACAGATGCGGCGCGGCGCCCATCCATGTCAGGCCGAAGGAGAGCGGGAACAGCGCCAGCCACTGGCCGACCACCTCGTCGATGACGATCTCGCCCGGGTCGTGCTCGGCGCGGCCGGCGGTTTCGGCGCGCACCGCCCACAGCCCGAGGATGAAGGCCGCCAGCGTGGCAGCCGCCAGCAGCGCGAAACCGCCCGCCCAGTGCAGCAGCCAGGCGAGCGGCAGCGCCAGCGCCGAGCCCCAGGTGCCGGGTGCGGCCGGCAGAAGCCCGGCGCCGAAGCCGGTGGCGATGAGCCGGGCAGGGGTCACGGCGCCCCCCCGGGCAGGCGGATGGTGACCATGGCCATGGCGGCGATGCCCTCGCCGCGGCCGGGAAAGCCCAGCCCCTCGCTGGTGGTGGCCTTGACCGAGACCCGGGCGGCATCTAGCCCGGCGATGCGGGCGATCTCGGCGCGCATCGCATCGCGGTGCGGACCGATCTTCGGGCGCTCGCAGATGATCGTGCAATCGGCATTGAGGATCTGCCCGCCGCGCTCGGCCAGCCGCGCGCAGGCGGCCTGCAGGAAGACATCCGAAGCCGCGTCCTTCCACTGCGGGTCGCTTGGTGGAAACCAGCTGCCGATATCGCCCTCGGCCAATGCGCCCAGAAGCGCGTCGGTCAGCGCGTGCAGCACGACATCGCCATCCGAATGCGCCTGAACCCCGCGCTCATGCGGCACCCTCACCCCGCCCAGCATCAGGTGATCGCCTGCGCCGAAGCGGTGCACGTCGAAGCCGCTGCCGGTTCGTATCTCCATGCCTGCGCCCAGAAACGCCTCCGCCCGCGCGATGTCCTCGGGATGGGTCAGCTTGAGGTTTTCCTCCGCCCCGGGCGTCATGGCAACCTGCAAGCCTGCCGCACGCGCCATGGCGACGTCGTCGGCGGCGTCCTGCTCATGTGCCTGCCGGTGGGCGGCGAGGATGTCGCCGAGGCGAAAGCCCTGCGGTGTCTGCGCCCGGTAGAGCCCGGCGCGCTCGCGCGGCTGCTCGGCCCGCCCGTTGCGCCCGTGCCACAGCGCGTCGGCCACCGGCAGCACCGGGAACGCACCGGCCACGCCCCGCATCAGCGCCTCCAGCACCCCGTCGATCACCCAGTGCGGCAGCAGCGGGCGGGCCGCATCGTGGATCAGCACCGGCATTTCCGGCGGCAGGTGATCGGCCAGCGCCTCCAGCCCGGCGCAGACCGAGGCCGAGCGGCTGGCGCCGCCGGGCACCGGGGCGGCCAGGCGGGGATCGGCGAGCCCCGCCATGGTCCGGGCATAACGGGCTGCATCCGCGGCCGCCGTCACCACCACCAGCCGGGCGAGGTCGGGGCGTTCGAGAAACCGCGTCACCGTGCGGCGCAGTACGGGAACGCCGCCCAGCAACTGGTACTGCTTGGGGATCTCCCCGCCCATTCGCGTGCCGCGACCGGCGGCGACAATCACGGCTGCGAACTGCATGCGGGCTTCCCGGTCTCGATCCGGCCCGACCCTATATCCGGCACTTGCGCGCGGCAAGCCGCTGGCGTAAGCCGCGGGGCCAACTGACGCGGAAATGTGCAGATGTCAGGGTTTGCAGAGGAATTGGGCATCGCCTCGCCGGTGCTGCTGGCGCCGATGGCAGGGATCACCGACCGGCCGTTCCGCGATCTGGTGGCGGGATTCGGCGCCGGGCTCGTGGTCTCGGAAATGGTGGCGAGCGCCGAGATCGTGACCCGCGGCGCACAGGCCCGCGCGCGGGCCGAGCTGGGATCGGGCGATGTGGCCCAGGCGGTGCAGATCGCCGGGCGCGAGGCACGCTGGATGGCCGAGGCCGCGCGCATCTGCGAAGGGCTGGGCGCGCGGATCATCGACATCAACATGGGCTGCCCGGCCAAGCGGGTCACCGGCGGGCTGTCCGGCGCGGCGCTGATGCGCGAGCCCGACCACGCGCTGCGGCTGATCGAGGCGGTGACCGGCGCGGTCTCGGTCCCGGTGACGCTGAAGATGCGGCTGGGCTGGGATGCCGACAGCCTGACCGCCCCCGATCTCGCCCGCCGGGCCGAGGCCGCCGGCATCCGCATGATCACCGTGCATGGCCGCACCCGCAGCCAGTTCTACAAGGGCAGGGCGGACTGGGCGGCCATCGGGGCGGTACGCCGGGCGGTACGCGTGCCGGTGGTGGCCAATGGCGACATCGCCGATCTGGCGAGCGCGTGGGCGGCGCGGCGCGCATCGGGTTGCAGCGCCGTGATGGTTGGCCGCGCGGCACAGGGGCGTCCCTGGCTTTTGGCGCAGATCGCCGCCGGGCTGGCGGGGCGGGACCGGCCACCCGCGCCGACCGGGACCGCGCTCGCCGATCTGATCGCGGCCCATTACGAGGCGATGCTGTCCTTTTACGGGCTCGATCTGGGAC
>RFIR01000083.1 GCA_003695135.1 Alphaproteobacteria bacterium
ATCCGTCACGGGTGCCGGAAATGCCCTGACGGGCGGCTTGACTCGCGCACCGATATATTTAACGTGCTAATTACATCGGAGCCGTGACCGACCCTCGGGAGAAGCGATCATGACCGCGCTCGCTGAAAACCTCGCCAGGCTGGAAGGCCATCTCGCCCGCTTCCGCGAGGGCGGTATCGCCAACCGCATCGCCGGCGAGGACCGGCCGGGCTCGGGCGGGGTGTTCCGCACCACTTCGCCGGTCGATGGCAGTGCGATCTGCGATGTCGCCTGCGGCACTGCCGAGGACATCGACGCGGCGGCGCGGGCGGCGGCCGATGCCTTTCCGGCCTGGCGCGACATGGCCGCGACCGAGCGGCGCCGGATCCTGACCGATGTCGCCGCGGCGATCGAGGCGCGGTCCGAGGAAATCGCGCTCTGCGAATGCTGGGATACCGGGCAGGCGCTGCGCTTCATGTCCAAGGCGGCGCTGAGGGGGGCGGAGAATTTCCGCTACTTTGCCGATCAGGTGCCGGGCGCGCGCGACGGCAGGCACCTGAAATCGCCGACGCTGATGAACATCACCACCCGCGTGCCCATCGGCCCGGTCGGCGTGATCACGCCGTGGAACACGCCCTTCATGCTGTCGACATGGAAGATCGCCCCGGCGCTGGCCGCCGGCTGCACGGTGGTGCACAAGCCGGCCGAGGCGAGCCCGCTGACCGCGCGGCTCCTGGTCGAGATCGCCGAAGGCGCCGGCCTGCCGCCCGGCGTGCTCAACACCGTCAACGGCTTTGGCGAGGATGCCGGCCGGGCGCTGACCGAACATCCGCTGATCCGGGCCATCGCCTTTGTCGGCGAAACCCGCACCGGCAGCCTGATCATGCGCCAGGGGGCCGACACGCTCAAGCGGCTGCATTTCGAGCTTGGCGGCAAGAACCCGGTCATCGTCTTCGACGATGCCGATCTCGACCGGGCGCTCGATGCGGTGGTCTTCATGATCTACTCGCTCAATGGCGAGCGCTGCACCTCCTCCTCGCGGCTGCTGATCCAGGACACGATCCGGGCCGAGTTCGAGGCGCGGCTGGCCGAGCGCGTGAACCGCATCCGGGTCGGCCACCCGCTCGACCCCGCCACCGAGATGGGGCCGCTGATCGGAGCGGAGCATTACGCCAAGGTCACCGGCTATTTCGACATTGCCCGGCAGGAAGGCGCGACCATCGCCGCCGGCGGCGAGGCGGTGGAGGGGGCGGGGTTCTACGTCCGCCCGACGCTGATCACCGACGCCACCAACGACATGCGCATCGCGCGCGAGGAGATCTTCGGCCCCGTCCTGACCTCGATCCCGTTTGCGACCGAGGAGGAGGCGCTCGCCATCGCCAATGACACGCCCTACGGGCTGACCGGCTATGTCTGGACCAGTGATCTGACCCGCGCGATCCGCTTTACCGACCGGCTGGAGGCGGGCATGATCTGGGTCAACAGCGAGAATGTCCGCCACCTGCCGACGCCTTTCGGCGGGGTCAAGGCCAGCGGCATCGGCCGCGATGGCGGCGACTGGAGCTTCGAGTTCTACATGGAACAGAAGCATATCGGCTTTGCCACCGGCGCCCACCGCATCCCGCGGCTGGGCGCGTGAGAGGGCAAGGTGCGCCCGGCCGCCGGAGCCAAGCGCAGCACCCGCGCCGGCGCGTTTGCGAAACACCGGATTCGACCGACAGGAGGTCCCGATGCCCGTTCCCGCGCCCAATCTCTACCCGCCCTTCAACACGGTGCGCCTCAGCCATGTCTGCCTGAACGTGGCCGATCTGGGCGCATCGCGCGCCTTTTACGCCGAGCTCCTCGGCCTGCAGGTCACCGACGAGGATGACCGCCACATCTGTCTGCGCGGGATGGAGGAACGCGGGCATCACTGCGTGATCCTCCAGCGTTCCGACCGCCCCGGCACGGTGGAGATGCTGGGCTTCAAGACCTTCGACGATGCCGATCTCGACCGGGCCGAGGCGTATTTCGCCGCGAAGGGGCGGCCGACGGGCTGGGTCCAGCGCGCGTATCAGGGCCGCACGCTGCGCACCGCCGACAATATCGGCATTCCGCTGGAATTTCATCACCATATGGACCGGCTGGAGCCGATCCACCAGAAATACGCGCTCTATCGCGGGGTGCGGCCGCTCAGGATCGACCACTTCAACTGCTTTTCGCCCGACGTCGATGCCTCGGTCGCCTTCTACAGCGATTTCGGCTTCCGGGTCACCGAATACACCGAGGATGAGGAGACCGGGCGGCTGTGGGCGGCGTGGATGCACCGCAAGGGGGGCGTGCACGACATCGCCTTCACCAACGGCTTCGGCCCGCGCCTGCACCATATCGCCTTCTGGGTGCCGACGCCGCTCAACATCATCGACCTGCTCGACCTGATGGCCACAACCGGCCATCTGGACAATATCGAGCGCGGACCCGGCCGGCACGGGATTTCCAATGCCTTCTTCCTCTATGTGCTCGATCCCGACGGGCACCGGGTGGAGCTTTACTGTTCCGACTACCAGACCGTCGATCCGGATCTGGAGCCGATCCGCTGGGATCTGAAGGATCCGCAGCGCCAGACGCTGTGGGGGGCGCCGGCGCCGCGGTCGTGGTTCGAGCATGGCACGCAGTTCGTCGGCGCCGAGCCGCGCGAGGCCACGCTCGCAGCCACCCCGATCATCGCGCCGTGACGGGGGCGGGGATGCGCGGGTTTTCCACCTATACCGCCGGGGGCAGCACCTTCTATGGCGCCGCGACCGATGACGGCATGATCGCGCTCTCGCCCCGCTTCCCGCACTGGCCGACGCTTGGCGCGGCGATCCGCGCCGGCGGGCTGGCCGCGCTGCAACGCGCCGCGGAAGGCAGGGCGGTCACCCACCGGCAGATCCGTTTCGAGCTGCCGCTGCCCGATGCCTGCCGCATCCTCTGCGTGGGCGTCAATTTTCCCGACCGCAACGCCGAGTATCGCGATGGCAGCGCCCAGCCCGCGCACATGTCGTTGTTTCCGCGCTTTGCCAGCAGCTTCACCGGGCACGAACAGCCGCTGATCCGCCCGCCCGAGAGCCACATGCTGGATTACGAGGGCGAGGTGGCGATCGTCATCGGCCGGGCCGGGCGGCGCATTCCGCCGGGCGAGGCGTATTCACACATCGCCGCGCTGACGCTCTGCAACGAGGGCACCATCCGCGACTGGGTGCGGCACGCGAAATTCAACGTCACCCAGGGCAAGAACTGGGACCGCTCCGGCGCCATGGGGCCGTGGCTGGTGCCGTTCACCGATCCGGCCCAGATCGAGGAGGCGCGCATCCTCACCCGGGTCAATGGCGAGGTCCGGCAGGACGACCGTCTGGCCCGCATGCTGTTCCCGATCCGCGAGCAGATCGCCTACATCTCCACCTTCATGGCGCTGCAACCGGGCGATGTCATCGTCACCGGCACCCCCGCGGGCGCCGGCGCGCGGCTCGACCCGCCGCGCTTCCTGCAGCCCGGAGACGTGGTGGAGGTGGAGGTCGAGGGCATCGGCATCCTGCGCAACAGAGTCGCCGACGAGGGGACGCCGTGACCCCCGAAGACCATGCCCTTGCCGCGCGGGCGCTGCTGGAAGCCGAAGCCTCGCGCCGGCAGATCGGGATTCTCAGCCTGCGCTATCCGCAGATGACGATGGAAGATGCCTATGCCATCCAGGACGTCATTCGCGAGGCCAAGCTCTCCGCCGGGCGGCGCATCATCGGCTGGAAGATCGGGCTGACCTCGCGCGCGATGCAGTCCGCACTCGGCATCGAGACCCCCGACAGCGGCGTGCTGTTCGACGACATGGAGTTTGCAACCGGCTCGTCCGTTCCCCGGGACCGGTTCATCGCCCCGCGCATCGAGGCCGAGATCGCCTTCGTGATGAAACGCGCGCCGGGCGGGGCGGAGGTCACCGAGGCCGATGTGCTGGCGGCCACCGATCACGTCGCCCCGGCGCTCGAGATCCTCGACACCCGCATCCTTCGCACCGATCCCCGGACGGGCACCCCGCGCAATGTCTGCGATACCATCGCCGACAATGCCGCCAATGCCGGCATCGTTCTGGGGACGCAGGCCCATCCGGCGGATGCCTTCGATCTGCGCTGGGTGGGCGCGATCGTGTCTCGCAACGGCGCGGTCGAGGAGACCGGTCTGGGGGCCGGGGTGCTGGGCGATCCGGTGCGGGGCGTGGTGTGGCTGGCCCGGCGGATGGCCGCGCGGGGCCAGCGGATCGAGCCCGGCCACATTATCCTGTCGGGCAGTTTCATCCGCCCCGTCGAATGCCCGCCGGGGAGCAGGATCGAGGCCGATTTCGGCCCCTTCGGCCGGGTCGAGATCGGCTTTTCGCGGATCTGAGGCGGGTTCCGGCGGGCGGGAAGGTCAGGGTGCCGGGGTCAGACCGGTTCGGCCTCGCGTCTGCAGTACCCTTCCCTCGCAACGGGTCATGGCGTTCGCCCTTGCCCCCGACGCCAGGGCAGGCGACCGCCCGGGTGGGCGCGAATGCGCCCGCCATGGGGC
>RFIR01000084.1 GCA_003695135.1 Alphaproteobacteria bacterium
CGCACCGGCGAGGTACAGGGCGAACGCCCCTACAGCGCCTGGAAGATCGCCGTCGCGGTGATCCTGGGGCTTATCGTGGCGGGCGTTGTGGGGTATTTCGTGCTAAAGGAGCAGGGAGCGATGCGGTAACCGGCGTCGAAACCGCGCTGGAGTCTGGGCCCGACCCGCCGACGAGGTCTCCTCCCCCGGAAGTCGAACCGTCAAGGAAGCTGACCGAGGACTGATTGGGTGAGAAGACAACTTGAAGGAGAATGGTATTGACGAATGGACAGAACGATCAAGATCACGATAAAAGCAATGATTTTCCAAAAGAACTCGAACAACGCATAGAGTTGGAAATTCGGCGCAGAATTGATGAACAATTGAAAGGACATACCGATTTTTTGAAATCCAATACGAGATGGGTTGTGGGTGGATTCTTTGGAGTTCTGACAATATTCAGCGGTCTTTTATATTTCATATTCGGAAGTCAACTTGATACTACTGTAATACAGACGGCTGTCAAGCCTGTAGTCGATGCAGAAGCCAAGGCTGCAATCGAGTTGCAGGCCAGAACGCTTATCAAGGGTCATTTGGATGGCGAAATCGAAAATGCAAAGAACACGATATCAGATGCTATAGACAAGTATAGCTCGGAAAAGATATCTAATACTGCAGCAAGTATACGAGCGGATGCAGCGGGTATCGCCGAAGATGTCGTAAAAAACCTAGTTTCGGTTGAAATTGCCAAAGCGGTCGCGAAATTGCAAGAGACGAAACTGGATGCCACCGACCTGCTTAAGCTCGCCATCCCCCCCGGCGCGGTACTCGCCTTCGACCGCAAGGATGGCTGCCCGGCGGGCTGGAGCGATCTCGGCAAGGACGAGCCCGACCGCTTTGCCGGGCGCATGCTGATCGCCATCGGCCCGCGCAAGGACCGACCGGACAACCAGACAACGCTTGAACGGGCATTCGACGCTCAAGGCGGCGAGGAAAGGGTGACACTGACCATTCCGCAAATGCCGAGGCATTTCCATAGAGTTGGGGACCATCACTCCAGATTGGCGTCAAGTAGATTTAATTCCATCCAGGAATAGCTTGGCTTCATCAATCGATTCGAATTCCTTCCCATACGCGCGATATCCATCCCTAATTTTTACAATATTGAATCCTTTGTATGTTTCTGTAATTTCGTTGTTAATATTTGTGGTGGGGGACAGTTGATGGTCGCCGCCGATAGAGCCTTCGCCACGAGCGATTTTCAGTAGTTCACGAGTCATTTCTGCAGTGTCCATTGTGGCTTTAGCATGCTGCGCGAGCATGATAGACATTAGGCCGCCTGCCACTATTAGAATTCCTGGAACCATCGAGATAATGCGGGCAATAAACGGCGTGTCACCGTTACCAAAACTCCGGGACGCAATACCCATGAAGCCTCCTGTTACAAAACCTGCCAGCGCGAGGATGATGCCAATGATTACAATGACCCAGCCAACAAATTCGAGCCATCCGGTTACTGCGCGTCCAGCCCGATAGGATCGTTCGTATCCGTACATTTCTGTCCCTTTCTCCCGAGTAATAATGCGGATTGTACGGGGGGGGGGGTGAATCAAGTTGGAAATGTTGGGCAACCCCAAGGCGCGCATTTATGGCGCGCCCCTGCGAATCCCTCTCCGAAGCGCACCGACGCCGGAGGTCGCCACGCAGGATTCTGGAGCGTGTCGATCTCAATCGGGCTCACCCGCCCGGGGCGCGAAGCGATCCGGGCATGCGCCCGCCCGCCCACAGGCGGGCGCATTCGCGCCCACCCGGGCGGCCGCATGCCCTTGCGTTGGGGCACAGGGTCAATCGGATTGAACCCGACACGATCCAGCCGACTCCTACCCGCGTCACGGCCCAATCGGAGGCTGTTATGGCACCGGGAAGCGGCGCGACGGTGCGCAATGAATGCGCACCCTACCGGCAGAGGGATTCTCGCCCAGGCAACCGCAGGGCGCGCATTCATGGCGCGCCGCGCCGGCCCCGGCCCTACCCCGCCTTCACCGCCATCATGGTCGCGCTCATGGTGGCGACGAGGGTCTCGCCCTTGCCTTCCAGCGCATAGGCCGCGCCCTCGCAGAAGGTCAGCCGCCGGCCTGGGCGGATGACGCGGCCGCGCGCCTCGATGCGGTCGCCGCGGGCGGGTGCGAGGAAGCTGACCTTGAACTCGACCGTCAGCACCTCCAGCCCCTCCGCCATCAGCGACAGCGCGGCATAGCCGCAGGCGGTATCGAGCGCGGTGGAGATGACGCCGGCATGCACGAAGCCGTGCTGCTGGGTCACACCGGGCTCGATGGGAAAGATCAGGTCGACCGCGCCGGGCTCCAGCCGCTCCAGCACGATGCCCAGCGTCTCCAGCGCCGCCTGGCGTGCGAGCGATTCGCGGACCCGTTCGGCATATTCGGGATCCTTCGGCTCGAACACCATCAGCCCAGCGCCTGCTTGACGGCCGCCCCGGCCTTGGAGAAATCCATCTGGCCGCGATAGCGCGATTTCAGCACGCCCATCACCTTGCCCATGTCGCGGATCGAGTGTGCCTTGACCTCGCCGATCGCCTCCTCCACCGCCTTGCGCGTCTCGTCGTCGCTCAGCCGACGGGGCATGAATTCCTCGATGATGGCGATCTCCTCGCGCTCCTGCTCGGCCAGTTCCAGCCGCCCGGCCTCCTCGTAGAGGCGGATGCTGTCGCGGCGCTGGCGGATCATCTTGTCGAGGATGGCGAGGATCTCGGCATCGCTGACGCCTTCGCTGCCCTCCTCGCCGCGGGCGGCGATGTCGCGATCCTTGATCGCGGCCTGGATGAGCCGGATGGTCGAGAGCCGGTGGCGGTTGCCCGCCAGCATCGCCTCCTTCATCGCCTTTTGAAGTTTCTCGCGCATGTCACCACGCCAGATGATTTCGGGAGTCGCGATGCTACACCAGCGCAGGGCGCGCCTCAACCGTCAGGAAGCGACACAAAGCATTGATATATAAAGGAAAACAATATTTCCCGGCGGCCTTGACCCCGCCCCGTGCGGTCTTTAGCTTGCGCCGAATCTCGAAAGGGCCGACCGCATGAACGCCGCCTCAACCCCCGCCACCGCCGCGCTGGTCCTGGCCGATGGCACCACCTTTTTGGGCCGCGGATTCGGGGTCGAGGGGGTGCGGGTGGCCGAGCTGTGCTTCAACACCGCGATGACCGGCTATCAGGAGATCATGACCGATCCCTCCTATGCCGGGCAGATCGTCACCTTCACCTTTCCCCATATCGGCAATACCGGCGTGAACGAGGCCGATCACGAGGCGCTGGTGCCCTTTGCCGAGGGCATGGTGGTGAAGTGGGACCCCACTGCG
Organism: Alphaproteobacteria bacterium; assembly: GCA_003695135.1. GTDB lineage: Bacteria > Pseudomonadota > Alphaproteobacteria > Rhodobacterales > Rhodobacteraceae > J013. The sequence continues at coordinate 3,352 of RFIR01000084.1, forward strand.
CCGTCGAGCTGGCGGGCCGAGGGCGCGCTCGGCGCATGGCTGCGCAAATACGGCCGCATCGGCATCGGCGGGGTCGATACCCGCCGACTGACCCGTGCCATCCGCCTGCAGGGCATGCCGCATGTGGCGCTGGAACACCGCGCCGACGGTCAGTTCGACATCCCGGCGCTGGTGGCGCGCGCCCGCGCCTTTCCCGGGCTGGAGGGGGCCGATCTGGCGCGCGAGGTCACCTGCCCGCAATCCTATCGCTGGGACGAGACCCGCTGGGCGTGGCCGCAGGGATACGGGCGGCGCAACGGGCCGGGCCATCGCGTGGTCGCCATCGACTATGGCGCCAAGCGCAACATACTGCGCTGCCTCGCGCAGGCGGGCTGCGAGGTGCTGGTGCTGCCGGCCACCGCCAGCGCCGAGGAGGTGCTGGCGCATGAGCCTCAGGGCGTGTTCCTGTCCAACGGCCCGGGCGATCCGGCCGCCACCGGACGCTACGCGGTGCCGATGATCCGCACGCTGCTGGAGCGGGGCGATCTGCCGATCTTCGGCATCTGCCTCGGCCATCAGATGCTGGCGCTCGCGCTCGGCGCAAGAACGGTCAAGATGAGCCACGGCCATCACGGCGCCAACCACCCGGTCAAGGATCTGCGCACGGGCCGGGTGGAAATCACCTCTATGAATCATGGCTTTACCGTGGACAGCGAAAGCCTGCCCGAAGGGGTGGAGGAGACCCATATCTCGCTCTTCGACGGCTCCAACTGCGGCATCGCGCTGAAGGATCGCCCCGTTTTCTCGGTCCAGTACCATCCCGAGGCGAGCCCGGGGCCGCAGGACAGCGCCTATCTCTTCGACCGCTTCGTGGCCGCGATGGGACCGGCCCCGGTTAACTAAAGTTAACCAAAAACTTAAACAGTTTTTTAAGCATCCCCGCATTTACTGCTCCCCGAAAATGGGGAGAAACCGAGTTGCTGAGACCGGGCTTTCTGCATGCCGCCGGCGCGCCCGCGCGCGCGCGCCACGGATCGGAACTGAAGCTTGGCGAAATCCTCGTCCGGCGCGGGGCGGTCTCGGCGGGCGAGGTGGAATCGGCACTGGCCGAGCAGCGCCGCAGCGGGCTGCGGCTGGGC
>RFIR01000548.1 GCA_003695135.1 Alphaproteobacteria bacterium
CATCAGCGGAAAGCTGTCCATGCCGTTGTAGAGATTGCGGTAGAGCAGCGCGAGATCGCGCTCCTGCCCGTTCAGCCACAACAGGATGCCGGGCGCGGCGAGCAGCGCAAAGAACACCGGCAGGCCGATCAGCAAGAGGATCAGGAAGGCGGGCAGGAACCAGACCAGCATTGCGCTATTCCGCCTCCGGGATCGCTGTGGTCTCGATCTCGGGCAGCCCGTCCTCCAGCCCGATCAGCCGGGCGATCTCGCGCAGAATGAGTTCGACTGTCACCGCCGTCATCAGATAGAGCCCGACCAGGATCGACATGAACATCCAGGCAAGCTTGATGCGCACCACCCCGCCGCCGACCCAGTCGAGCGGCAGCTTCAGCGAGGAGGAGTTGAATAGCCAGCCCGATTTCACATGGTTGTGGCCGAGCGCGATGCCATAGACCAGCACCATCAGCGCGATGGCCAGAAGCAGCAGGTTGAGCGCTGCCGCGACCGGGCGCGGCAGGGCGCGCGAGACCATGTCGATGGCCACGAACCCGCCCGCGCGCAGCGCGCTGGGGGCGGCCAGCCCGGTCATCCACAGCATCGCGAACCGCGCCGCCTCGTCCGGCCAGGGCAGCGCGTTGTTGAGAACGTAGCGGAAGAACACCTGAACGAGGGTGACGACGACCATCAGCGCCAGAGCGGCCCAGGCGACGTGTCGCCCGATCGCCAGAACGCTCGAATTGATCCAGGCGATGGGGCGCAGCAACGCCAGCATCGTCCCCTTCCTCCCCCGGTCAGGCCCCGGCCCGGGTCACCGCGATTTCCGCGCGTTCGGGCCGCGATTCGAAATCTGCATTTTCGTTTCGTTTTCCTTTCGAACGCTGGGCCATTGCAACCGGCCTGTCAAGCGCCCATTGGTGCGCCGCCCCTCACACAAGGGTCAGCCCGACGCCCATGGCAGCGCACAGCTCGCCAAGGGCCGGCGGCGCGCCCTTGTCGGTGACCACGCTGTGGACCTGCCGCAGATGGCCGATGCAGACGGGCGCGGGCCGGTTGTACTTGGAGCCGTCGATGGCGAGGATGACGTTGCGCGCGCTTTCGATCATGGCGCGTGCCACCGCCGCCTCGCGCAGATCGTAGTCGAGCAGCGCACCGTCCGCGGCCACCGCCGCCGCACCGATCACCGCGATATCGGCGCGGAACTGGCGGATGAACTCGATGGCGGTCTCGCCGAGGATCGTCCCGTCCGAGGGGCGCACGACACCGCCCGGAACCATGACCGTCAAACCGGGAAAACCCCTTGTTTCATTGGCCATCATCACGCTGTCAGTGACCAGCCTGACCCCGGCATGCGCATCCATGCGGCGCGCGACCGCAGCGGTGGTGGTGCCGGCATTGATCAGGACCACCGTGTTGCCGGGAATGCGGGAGGCGACGCAGCGGCCGATGCGCTCCTTTTCCTCTCGCGCGATGTTCCGGCGCTGCTCGAAGCCGGTATATTCGACACCGGCCAGCAGCGAGGCACCGCCGTGAAACCGGATCACGCGGCCCTCGCCGGCCAGCACGTTGAGGTCCTTGCGGATCGTCTGCGGGGTGGTGGCGAACAGCGCAGCCAACTCCTCCACGCTCGCCCGGCCGGACTGGCGCAGATGGTTCAGAATCCCCGCACGCCTGGTTCTGGTCTGCCGCGTCGACGCCAGCATCCGGCACCGCCTCCTGCTTTCGTATTCCAACCCTAAACGAAAGATATGGCCGAGGAAAAGGGGCAAGCCCCCTGGGCCAGCCGGCTGTACCACCCCGGTGCCGGCGAGCCGGTCGCCCCCGCCGCGCCCCCGGCCATTGACCGCACCGGCGGGTTCTGCAAGCTCGCTGCCATGAGCGGACGGCGCGGCAGGAAACGGCGTGAGGCAGGCGGATCGCGCGAGGCGGAGCCGCGCGCGCCCTTCATCCGCCGCCGCCTCGGCACCTTCAGCGTGCTGGCCGAGGAAGGGCTGTGCCTGATCGAGGCCAATGCCGACCGCATCCTGGCCGAGACCGGCATGGAGTTTCGCGGCGACCCCGAAGCCTTGCGCATCTTCACCGATGCCGGCTGCGAGGTGACGGGCGAGCGGGTGCGCTTCGCCCCCGGCTTCTGCCGACAGACCATCCGCGCCCATGCCCCGGCGCAATTCCTGCAGCATGCGCGCAACCCGATGAACACCGTGAAGATCGGCGGCGAGGCGACGGTGTTGTGTCCCTCCTGGGGGCCGCCCTTCGTGCATGATCTCGACCGCGGGCGGCGCTATGCGACGATGGAGGATTTCGTCACCCTGGTGAAACTCCATCACGCCCTGCCCTGGCTGCACCATTCCGGCGGGGTGGTGTGCGAGCCGGTCGACCTGCCCGCTACCACCCGCCATCTCGACATGCTCTTTGCCCATATCCGCTGGTCGGACCGGCCCTTCATGGGCGCCTTCATCGGCGCCGAGCGCGCGGGCCACGCCATCGGCATGGCGCGCATCCTGTTCGGGGCCGAATTCGTGGCCGAAAATCCGGTGCTCTACTGCGTTTCCAACACCAATGCGCCCCTGACCATGGATGCGCACATGTCCGGGGCGCTGAGGACCTATGCCCGGGCCGGCCAGCCGGTCGCCTGCACGCCCTGGGTGCTGACCGGGGCGATGTCGCCCAGCACGGTGGCCGGGACGCTGGCACAGGTTCTGGCCGAGGCCATGGCGGCGCTGACGCTGGTCCAGCTGACCGCCCCCGGCGCGCCCTGCCTGATGGGCAGCTTTGCCGCCACGATGTCGATGAAAACCGGCGCGCCGACCTTCGGCACCCCCGAGGCGGGGCTGATGGTGCTGGCCGCCGGGCAGCTCGCGCGCCGGCTCGGCGTGCCGCTGCACACGGTGGGCACGCTGTCTTCCTCCAAGCTGCCCGATGCCCAGAGCCAGCAGGAGGCCGCATGGGGGCTGATCATGGCGATGCTGGCCGGGGCCAACGTCATCAACCACGCCACCGGCTGGCTGGAGGGCGGTCTGATCACCTCCTTCGAGAAGACGGTGATCGACCACGACCTCTGCGGCAAGGTGGCCCGCTTCTTCGACGGCATCGACCTCAGCGAGAACGCCCAGGCGATGGAGGCGATCGCCGCCACCGGGCCGGGGCAGCATTTCCTCGGCTCCGAGCACACCCAGGCCAATTTCATGACCGCGCTGTTCCGGCCATGGACCCCGGATGACAGCGCCTTCGAGCAATGGCAGGCGGAGGGGTCGCTGGATGCTGCCACCCGCGCCAACCGGCTGTGGAAGGCGCGGCTTGCGGCCTATGAGGATCCGGGGCTCGATCCGGAGATCGACGCCCAGCTTCGCGACTACATCGCCGCGCGCAAGGCCGAGATGCCGGCGCGGGACTATTTCTGATGCGGACCCCGGTGCCAGTTCCGGTCCTGCGCCTCGGCCACCGCGCGCAGCGCCTCGTAGAAGGGCCGGTGGTGCCGGTCGAAATCGGTAAAGGGCGCCCCGAGCGCCGCAAGCTCGCCCGCCGTGTCGCGTTCGGGCTCGGGCGGGGCGATGGCGCCGGTCTCCAACACCTCCGCATGCCAGCTCGCCACCGATTCCCAGCCCTCCGGCACCCGGTCGTCCCATTCGAAGGCGTGGTCCAGATAGGTGAGCCCGACATGGGACCAGTAGCGGCGCAAGGTCCGCTCCGGTTCGCGGCGCAGCTGGTCGGCGGTCAGCACCAGCGGATCGAGGCCCTGCCCCTTCAGCAGGTCAAACAACCGGAACTGCGCCTCGTGGCCCAGCTCGTCACAGGTGAATGCGGGGTCAAGCCGGTGATAGGAGAGGATCGCCTCGGCCGGGTCGCGGATCAGAAAGGCGTGGCTCAGCGCGTGCATGAACTCCGCATCCCCCGGCAGATCGCGCAGCACGTAATAGGCCATGTCCTTGAAGAAGACCGGCCGCTCGCCCGCGTGCGCCATGATCATCGCGCGGATGTCGCGATAGCTGGTCGGGTGGCCGGGCTCGGGCGCAAAGCCGGGAAAGAGCCGCCCCCTCTGGGTGAGATAATAGTCATACATGAACGGCTCGTGCAGCACGTCGAGATCGCCGCGGGCGCGCATGATGCGCTCAAAGGCGGTGGAGACCGAGCGGGGATGACACCAGAGCGCGTAAATCCTCATGCCCCCATGCCTTGCCCGGAACGGGCCGGGGGTCAATCGCGATGGTGCCGATGAGCCGGATCCTCGTCATCGGCGGCGGCGCGGTCGGGCTGAGCGTGGCCTGGCATCTGGCCCGGCGCCGGGCCGGAGAGGTGTTGCTGCTGGAGCGCAACCGGCTCGGTTCGGGCAGCTCATGGCACGCGGCCGGCATCGTCGGACCGCTGCGCGCCACGCCCAACATGACCCGGCTGGCCATGCAGGCGCTGGAGAGCTTTCCGGCTCTGGAGCGCGAGACCGGCCTGTCGACGGGGTACCGGCGCACCGGCGGCTACTGGCTGGCGCGGGAGGCCGCACGGCTCGAAGAGCTTGCCCGCATCGCCGATCTCGGCGCCACGCTGGGGCTTTCCCCGCGCATGATCGGGCCCGGAGAGATCGCCGTCCCGCAGATCGCGCAAGGGGGGCTCGCTGGCGCGCTGCATGTGCCCGAGGACGGCAATGTCAACCCGGTCGACCTGATCGCCGCCTATGCCCGTGCCGCCCGCGCGGCGGGGGTGGAGATAATCGAAGGCGTCACCGTCACCGCCCTGCGCCGGCAGGGGCCGCGCATCGCCGGGGTGACGCTCACCGACGGTTCGGCGATTGAGGCCGACCGGGTGATCCTCTGCACCGGCGCCTGGTCGCGCGCGCTTGCCGCCACCGCCGGGCTTGCCCTGCCCCTGCAGGCGGTCGAGCACATGTATGTGGTCACCGAGCCGGTGGCGGGTCTGCCTGATCCGTTCCCGGTGATCCGCGATCTCGACCGCGGCATCTATGTCAAGGGCGACGCCGGCAAGCTGGTCATCGGCGGTTTTGAGCCAGACGCCAAATGCTGGGACCCGCACGGGCCGGAGGGCGACCGCGCCTTTCTGGAGCTGGCCGAGGACTGGGACCAGTTCGGCCCCTTCATGGAGGCGGCTCTGGCGCTGATCCCGGCCCTGCAGCATGTCGGGATCCGGCATTTCATGAACGGGCCGGAAAGCTTCACCGCCGATACCCGCCCGCTGGTGGGCGAGGCGCCGGGGGTGGACGGTCTGTTCGTGGCCGCCGGCATGAATTCGGTGGGCGTGATGTCCTCGGCCGGGATCGGGCGGGCGCTGGCCGACTGGGTGGTCGACGGCCACCCGCCCTTCGACCTGTGGGAGATCGACATCGCCCGCGCCGATCCGCTGACCGCCAGCCCCGCGCACATGAAAGCGCGCATGCAGGAGGCGGTGGCCGATCTCTTTGCCATGCACTGGCCCTACCGGCAGCCCAAGGCGGGGCGCGGCCTGCGCCGATCGGCGCTGCATGACCGCTGGGCCGCGGCCGGCGCGGTGTTCGGCCTGACCGCGGGGTGGGAGCGGGGGCTTTGGTATGCGCGGGACGACACCGAACGCGATCTGCCCTATTCGGTCGGCGCCCAGCCCTGGCAGGCGATTGCCCGACGCGAGGCCGCCATGATGGCCGATGTCGCGGTGCTGATCGATCTCAGCCCCTTCACCAAGCTCGAGATTGGCGGGACGGGGGCGCTTTCCGCGCTCAACCGGTTGACCACGGCGCAGATGGACCGGCCGGTCGGGCGCGCGAGCTACACCCAGTTCCTGAATGCGCGCGGCGGCATCGAGATGGACGCCACCGTGACCCGGCTCGCGCCCGATCGCTTTCTCGTCACCTCCGGTGCCGCCACCCGGATGCGCGATCTCGCCTGGCTCAAGCGCAATCTCGCCGAGGCCGCGACCATCGCGGATGTGACCGAAGCCTTCTGCGTGATCGGGGTGATGGGGGCGGCGAGCCGCAGCGTGCTGGCCGAGCTTGCCGACACGCTGCCCGAGATTGCCTTCGCCCGTTCCGCCGAGGCGGTGCTGGCCGGCATTCCCTGCCTCCTGACCCGGATCAGCTTCGTCGGCGAGTTCGGCCATGAAATCACCGTCGCCG
>RFIR01000549.1 GCA_003695135.1 Alphaproteobacteria bacterium
GATCGGCGGAGGTCAGCGTGTGGTCGGTGTCGATCAGCAGGAACGACTTGCCCGCCGCCTGGATGCGGACGCGCCCCGCCGCCAGATCCTGGAACACCAGATCGGTGAAGGCGACGCCGAGATCGCCGATGTCGATCCGGTCGTCCGCATCGGTGTAGTCCGCCACCCGGTCGGCGCCGGGATTGCCGTCGAAGACGAAGATGTCCGCCCCCGGCCCGCCATAAAGCTGATCATTGCCGGCATCGCCGGAAAGCCTGTCGGCCCCCTTGCCGCCGCGCAGCACGTCGTCGCCCTGGCCGCCGCGCAGCGTGTCCGCGCCGCTGTTGCCCTTGAGCTGGTCATTGCCGGCCTGGCCGATCAGCAGATCGGCGCCGCCATTGCCGACGAGCTTGTTGGCGCTGGAGTTGCCGGTCAGCTTGTCGGCCCCGCTGCCGCCGATGGCGTCCTCGATGATGGCGCTCATCGCCCGCTCGCCCGGCACGCCGAGCGCGATGGCGATGTTGTCCTTCAGCCGGCCGATGGAGGAAAACTTTCCCGGGCGCAGATCGATGACGACGCGGGAGGACTGATCGGAGGCATCGAAACTGTCCCGGCCGCCGGCGTCCCAGATGGTTGCGACCAGCGCCCCGCCATCGGCAATGGTGAATGGCGTGTTGCCGCCTGCAGCGAAGTAGACGTCATCGCCCGCCCGCGTGTTCATGTTCGGCCCGTACATGATCTGCAGCGCCTGGATGTCGAAAAGCTGCGGCGTGGAGGGCGCGACCCGCTGGCCGGCCGGCAGCGCGGCCTGGGCGGCGGCGAGCGTGTCGGACATCACCGTGTATTGCTGGGTGTCGAGCGCGGATGACAGGACCGCGCTCTTCTTGGTCAGCTCCATGCCACTGACCCTGCCCAGCGACTGCAACAGCTTGGCAAAGCCGCGCGAGCCGGCAGTGAGATCGGCGGTCAGGCTGTTGCCGGTGTTGATCCACAGATCGCCGGCGAAGCTGCCCGTGCCGGGCCCGCGTTCGAGAAAGGCCTGCCGGCTGGATCCGAAATCGAGCGCACCGAAGGTGACATCGCCGACGCCCGGTGCGCCGGGTGCCGGCGGGGTGGCGAGGCTGACCGCGCCGCCACGGCTTTCGATCACCCACAGCCCGGTCTGACCGGTATTGCCGGTCCGGGTGTCGAGCGTGCGCATCATCCCCTGAACGCCCGAGCCGGGCAGCTTGAGCGGCGCCGAACCGTCGCCGGCCGCGACGCCGGCCACCGCCGCCCAGCCTCCGAGCCCGTCCGACCCGCCGCTGGCATCGCCGGCGGTCCAGTCGATCGCCTCGTAGCGATAGACCACGTCGAAATCGCCGTTCAGGCGGTCGTAGATCTGGATCTGGAAGCTGTTCTGCTTGGTGCCGTTGCGATCGTAGAAATTCACATGGTCCCAGGTGATGGTGACGATGCCGTTCGCCGCGTCGAGATCGACATGGATCTGCCCGCTTTCCAGCCCGGCCAGCGCGCCGCCGCGGGTGTCGATATCGGCCCAGAACGGCGCGAAGATCGGGGCATAGGCGTATTCGAGCGCATAGGGCGTGTAGGACAGCACGCCATTGCCGAAGGAGATCGAGCCGTTGGCGTTGACGAACATGTCGGTGAAGCTGTTGCCGAACACGTTCAGCCCGCCGGAGAACACCGAGGAGATGTCATAGACGAAATAGCCGTCATCGGTGCGCGGCACCGCGATCTCGCCGAAACCTGCCGCACCGCCCAGACCGGTCACCAGCGTGCCGTCGCCGGTGATCGGCGTGCCGAATGTCGGCGGGGTGGCGGATTGTGCCACCTCGGTAAAACCGAGGCTGGCGACCTCGCCAAGACGGGTCACCGCAAGTTGGGCCGCGGCCAGCTGCGCCGTGGACAGCGACGGATCAGTGCCGGGTGCGAAGCTGGTGCCGAGCACATCGAAACCGCCACCCGAGACATAGATGTCGGGGATGGTGGTCAGATAGGTGACAGTGATCATGCCCGTGCCGTCATGCCAGGTCTGGCCTCCGGGCGTGAAGATCGCCGTATAGTTAAGGGGATCGTTCACCGTCTGCGTGGGCATCGGTGCTGCTCCGTCATGTCAGGAAACTGGGCGCGGCCAGATTGCGCCGGGGCCGGTAAACGGCGCCTTACCCGAAACCGGCGATAAGCGACAAATTTGAATCGATTGCCGGGGTTCGGGCCGGACCCACCCCGGCCCCGGCTTTTCTTCCCCGGCTGCGCAGTCTAGGTCGGGCGCATGAGCGAACGCGCCCGCATCAGGCTGCGCCCCGGCAAGGGCCGGCGATTCCTCGCCGGTGCGCCATGGGCCTTTGCCGACGAGATCGTGATGGACCGGCGGACCCGCGCGCTCATGCCCGGTTCGGTAGCGGTGCTGGAGGATGCCGGCCGAAGCCCCATCGCCTGTGTCGCCTTCAACCCCGGCTCGAAGATCGCGGTGCGCCGGCTCGATGACGATCCGGCAGCCGAGATCGGTCCCGCCTGGCTGCACGAAAGGCTGGCGCGTGCCCTGCGGCTGCGCCGCCGGCTCTTCGACGATGACGTCTGCCGGCTGGTCCATGCCGAGGCCGACGGGCTGCCCGGCGTGATCGTCGATCGCTATGGCGATGCGGCGGTGATCCAGCCCAACGCCGCCTGGGCCGAGGCGCTTGCGGGTGCGCTGGTCGATGCGCTGATCGAGGTGACCGGCATCTCCAAGGTGGTGATCAACCGCATGGGCCGGGCGCGCCGGCTTGAGGGGCTGGGCGAGGGGCTCGACATCGCCGCCGGCCATCTCGACGGGCCGCTGCGCGTGCGCATGAACGGTGCGACCTATCTTGCCGATCTGACCGGCGGGCAGAAGACGGGGCTGTTTCTCGACCAGCGGCTGAACCATGCCTTCTCCGCCCGCCTGGGCCGGGGGCTCACCGTGCTCGACCTCTTCTGCCATGTCGGCGGCTTCGGCCTTGCCGCGCTGGCGGGCGGTGCGGAGTCGGTTCTGGCCGTCGACGGCTCGGCCGAGGCGCTGGAACTCGCCCGGGCCGGGGCCGAGGCAAGCGGCGTGGCCGAACGCTACCGGACCCGGCGCGGTGACGGTTTCGAGACATTGCGGGCACTGGCGGGCGAGGATCGCCGCTTCGGCATGGTGGTCTGCGA
>RFIR01000550.1 GCA_003695135.1 Alphaproteobacteria bacterium
CCGGCGAGAAGCCGCCGGCCGTGACCCTGCCTGCGGAAATCGGGATGCACGGCGAGCGTCAGCAGCTCCGCCTCGCCCGCCGCGACGCGGCCGAGCGCGAATCCCCCGGGCAGCGCGACCGGGAACACACCGGGCGCGCCCAGCATGTCGCGGAAGGCGGCAGCGGACCACGGCTTCGGCGCGTCGGTGAAGCAGGCGGCGTGGATCTCCGCCATCCGCTCCGGCGTCACGGCAGCAGAACCGGCGGCGCCTCGGCGCGTGGCGTGGCATCGGCCGGGCGCAGATAGAGCGGGGCCGGACGCGGCTGCGGGGTGGCACGGCGCTCGGCCGCCAGCGCGGCGATGGCGATGCAGGGATTGGCGGGCGGCGGCAGGAAACGGGCGCCAAGCCGGGCGGCAAGCCCCTTCATCCCCGCCCCGGTCACGCTCAGCCCGTCCGGCCAGTCGCGCGCTTCCAGCGCGTCCGGCGCGGTCAGCTCGGGGGTAGCTGGAGGCGGTTGGGTTTCATCCGGTTCGCTCCCGGCCGCTTCGTGAGGGCATGCGACCGCCCGGGTGGGCGCAAATGCGCCCGCCTGGGGGGCGGGCGGGCGCATGCCCGTGTCGCTGTGCGCCACGGGCGGGTGAGCCCCGCTGGAAGCGACATGCTCCAAGTTCTCGCCGAAAAGCTGGGCGTAGAGCTGGCCGCGCCTGGCATCGAGGCAGGCCAGCACCGGGCGCGGCGCGCCGTGGGCCAGCGCCTCCAGCCCGGTGACGCCGATGGCCGGAACCCCCAGCCCCAGCGCCAGCCCGCGCGCCGCGGCCACCCCGATGCGCACCCCGGTGAAGTTGCCCGGCCCGGTGCACACGGCCAGCGCGGCGAGATCGGGCCAGCCCAGCCCGGCTTCGGCCAGCATCTCCTCCAGCATCGGGATCAGGCGCTCGGCCTGGCCCTTCGGCATGGGTTCGTTGCGTTGCGAAACGATGCGTCCGCCCGCGCGCAGTGCGGCGGCGCAGAACGGGCCGGAGGTGTCGAAGGCGAGGATCGCCCCGTCAGGCGGCAACCGGCCGGACCTCGACCACCTCGGGGATGTAGTGGCGCAGCAGGTTCTCGATGCCCATCTTAAGCGTCATGGTCGAGGACGGGCAGCCGGCGCAGGCGCCCTGCATGTGCAGATAGACCACGCCGCGGTCGAAACCGTAGAAGGTGATGTCGCCGCCATCCTGGGCCACGGCGGGGCGCACGCGGGTGTCGAGCAGCTCCTTGATCTGGGCCACGATCTCGCTGTCGGGCCCCTCCTCATGCGCCGCATGCCCGCCCGCGCCGTCGGTGCCCTCGATCGCCGGGGCGCCGGACTGGAAATGCTCCATGATCGCGCCGAGGATCGCCGGTTTGACATGGGCCCAGTCCACCGATTCCTGCTTGGTCACGGTGACGAAGTCATGGCCGAGGAACACGCCGCTGACCCCGTCCACGGCGAAGATCCGCCGGGCGAGCGGAGAGCTTTGCGCCCCCTCGGCATCGGTGAAGTCGGCTGTGCCGGTCTCCAGCACCGTCACGCCGGGCAGGAATTTCAGCGTGGCCGGGTTGGGAGTCGCTTCGGTCTGGATGAACATGTCGGGCACTCCAAGGCTCGGGACACGGAATCTGCGCCCGAAGCGCGGAAAAATCAAGATCGGTTCCCGCCGCCTCGCCGCGTGGCGCTGCCCGAGGCCGCCGGCGGGCGGCTCCGCGACCCGGGGTCAGGCGCCGGTCGCCATCCGGCGGCTGCGCACGAAGCCGATGATGTCGTAGGTCTGCGCCAGGATCGGCTCGGCGATCGCGGCGGCGCGATCCGCACCTTCGCCGAGGACGCGGTCGAGCTCGCCCGGATCGGCCATCAGCTCGCGCATGCGCTGCGAGATCGGCGCCAGCGTCGCCACGGTCAGATCGGCAAGGCGCGGCTTGAATTCCGAGAACGGCCGGCCCGCGAACTCGGCCAGCACCTCCTGCGGCGTGGTATCGGCCAGCGCGGCATAGATGTTGACCAGATTGCGCGCCTCGGGCCGGCTCTCCAGCCCCTCCACGCTGCCCGGCAGCGGTTCGGGATCGGTACGCGCCTTGCGGATCTTCAGCGCGATGGTATCGGCATCGTCGGTCAGGTTGATGCGGCTCATGTCCGAGGCATCGGATTTCGACATCTTCTTCGTGCCGTCGCGCAGGCTCATCACCCTTGTGGCCGCCCCCTCGATCACCGGTTCGGCAAGCGGAAAGAAGTCCGGCGCGCCGAAATCGTTGTTGAACTTGGCGGCGATGTCGCGGGTCAGCTCCAGATGCTGCTTCTGGTCCTCGCCCACCGGCACATGGGTGGCGTGATAGACGAGGATGTCGGCCGCCATCAGGTTGGGATAGGCGAAGAGCCCGACGCTGGCGGCCTCGCGATCCCTGCCGGCCTTGTCCTTGAACTGGGTCATGCGGTTGAGCCAGCCCAGCCGGGCAACGCAGTTGAAGATCCAGGCCAGCTCGGCATGGGCCGGCACCTGGGACTGGTTGAATATGATCGACCGCGCGGGGTCGAGACCGCAGGCGAGGAAGGCGGCGGCAAGCTCGTGGGTGGCCGCGCGCAGCGCCTCACGGCCCGGCCAGCCGGCGGTGATCGCGTGCATGTCGACCAGGCAGTAGATGGTTTCGGCCTCGCCTTCATCCTGCATCGCCACGAAGCGCTTGACCGCGCCGAGATAGTTGCCCAGCGTCAGCCCGCCCGTGGGCTGCACGCCCGAAAACACGCGCCGGCGATGCGTCGCTTCCGCCATCGACTTCTCCCCGAAGAAACACCGCAAAAAGGCGTGGGGGTTATGCAGATGTGCCGCAGGCGCGTCAACCGGAGCCGCGGCGGCTTGCGCCCGGC
>RFIR01000551.1 GCA_003695135.1 Alphaproteobacteria bacterium
ACCGATACTAACGGCTAACTTATCGTCCAACCGAAGGGGAAATCGCAAACTTCGGACAATCGCAGCAGTTTCCTTCCAAATCACACAAGACAACTTTTGGGCCGAATGCGCACGTGACACTGGTGTATTCGTTGCCGACCACTCATTGATTGCGAATGTGTCATGCCTGCATTTCTCCTTGGTTTGGGAGAAAACGCAGCAATTTCAACGACTTTCTGCGGACTCTGACTCCGTCGGTCCTGGTTCGAATCCAGGTTCCCCAGCCAGGCACATCAGGAATCCCGAGATTGTCGGGCCCGGCCCCGCAGGGACCGATCCGGGCTGCCATGGAGGGCGATGCGGGGACCCGTGCCGAGGCAGGATTTCAGCCCGTGCGGGCCGGCACCGATGCCTCCCAGCGGCCCTCGGCGACGGCCTGCAGGATCAGCCGGGTGACGAGCTGGCGCACGGTTTCGAACGCGAAGGTGGCCGGGCGGTCGGCCAGCTCGCACAGATGGAGCGTGCGCGTCAGCCTCGGCTCGACGATCGGGCGGGCGTTGATCGTGCCGTCAGCCAGAAGCTCGCGCATGAACAGCCGCGTGCCGACGATGCAGCCCAGCCCCTCGACCATGCAGCCGGCAATGGCCTGAACGGAGTTGAGCTGCAGCTGCGCGCGAGCCTCGAGGCGCTTGAGCAGCGCGGCGTCGTCGATCAGCGCCCGTGCCGAAAGCCCCTGGCGCAGCAGGATCAGCGGCAGCTCCAGCAGCTCGGCAAAAGAGAGCGGCGCGTCACCCTCGCCGATGATCTCGGGCCGGCCGAGGCAGACCATCTCCTCCTCGAGAACGGGCCGGGTCCGCAGGCGCGGGTCCTGCGGCGGGTTGTAGACGACCGCGAGATCGATCTCGGAGGCCATCAGGTGCATGAGCGTCGAGCCCGAGAGGCTTTCCGACAGCGTCAGCCGCAGCTTCGGGTATTCCCGGTCGACCGTCTTCAGAAGCGCGACGCCCACCGCCTTGACCGCCGAATAGGACATCCCCAGCGACACCTCGCCGGCCACCTCGCGCGTCGCTTCGGCCAGATCATCGCGCGCGGCGTCGATGGCGCGCAGGATCCCGCTTGCATGGCGGTAGAGTCGCTCGCCCGCGGCGGTGGGGCGCATGCCCCGCGGCTCGCGGATGAAAAGGGCCACGCCGAGCTCGGCCTCGAGATTGGCCAGATGGTGGCTGAGCGCCGAGGCGGCGATGTTGAGCCGGTCAGCCGCCCGCGAGACCGAGCGCGCATCGTGCACGGCGGCGAAATAGCGAAGCTGGCGGGAATCCATGCGTTCTGGTTTTTCGATCGATACTTGCGAAACATTATGGTTTTCGTGGACCGGCCGCAATCCTACGCTCACCCCGTGTCAAGGGAGGAACCGCGATGGGCGCCGGGCACGCCCCGCTGAAGGGCATCCGCGTGGTCGAGATGACCCACATGATCATGGGGCCCTCCTGCGGCCAGTTCCTGGCTTTGCTCGGGGCCGAGGTGATCAAGGTCGAACCGCCCGGCGGCGACAAGACCCGGCATCTGACCGGCATGGGGCGCGGCTTCTTTCCCACCTTCAACCGGGGCAAGCGCTCGGTCACGCTCGATCTGAAATCGCCCGCCGGCCGCGGGGCGCTCGACCGGCTGCTGGCGACCGCCGACGTGTTCGTGGAAAACTTCCGCGACAGCGCGCTGGCCGGCCTGGGCATGACGCCCGAGTCCCTGCGCGAAAGATATCCGCGGCTGATCGTCGTTTCCTGCAAGGGCTTCCTGCACGGGCCTTACCAGGACCGCACCGCGCTCGACGAGGTGGTGCAGATGATGAGCGGGCTTGCCTACATGACCGGGCCGAGCGGGCGGCCCCTGCGCATCGGCTCCTCGGCCAACGACATCATGGCCGGGCTGTTCGGCGCGCTTGGTGTGCTCGGTGCGCTGATGGAGCGCGAGCGCAGCGGCGAGGGCAGGGCGGTCCGCGTCGGGCTGTTCGAGAACTGCCTCTTGCTGGTCGCCCAGCACATGGTGCAGTTCGAGCTTGACGGGCGCGAGGCGCCGCCGATGCCGGAGCGCGAATTCACCTGGCCGGTCTATGACATCTTCACCACCCGCGACGGGCGGCAGATCTTCGTCGGCGCCGTCACCGAGGGCCAGTGGGAGGTGCTGTGCCGCGAGCTGGGGCTGGAGCGGCTGCTGGACCATCCCGATCTGCGCGGCAAGATGGCCAAGATCGAGGCCCGCAGCTGGACGCTGCCGCTCTTTGCCGAGGCCATCGCAAACCGCGATTTCTCGGATCTGGCGGCGATGCTGGAGGTTCGCGGCCTGCCCTTCTCGCCCATCAACCGCCCCGCCGAGATGTATGAGGACCCGCATGTGATGCGCCCGGGCGGGCTGCATCGTTCTGCCCTGCCGGAGGGCAGGGCGTTTCGCGCGCCGGGTCTGCCGCTGGAGGTCGATGGCGAAATCCCCGCGCCGGACGGTCTCGACATTGCCGAGGCGGGGGCCGATACAGAGGCGGTGCTGTCGCGTCTCGGCCTAAGCGCGGCGGAAATTGCCGCGGCAAGCGGTGGCACCAAGAAGGAGGCGGCGGAATGAACCGGGCGCGCGACATTTACCCGCCCGATCGGGTGAGCCTGCGCGAGGTGGGGCTGCGCGACGGGCTGCAGATGGTCAGGCGCTTTCCCGCAACCGCCGCCAAGGTCGAATGGCTGCGCCGCGAGCACGCCGCCGGGGTGCGGCATTTCGAGCTTGGCTCGTTTCTGCCCGCGAACCGGATGCCGCAATTCGCCGACATTCGTGAACTGATCGCAGAGGCGGCGCGGCTGCCCGGCGCGCATTCGGCGGCGCTGGCGCTCAATGAACGCGGGCTGAGGGACGCGCTGGAGACCGGGCCGGGCGAGATCGTCTGCGTCGTCTCGGCCACCGAGGCGCACAGCCAGGCCAACATGCGGCGCACGCGTGCCGCGGCGATCGAACTGGTCGCGCGCGCGGCCGAACTGGCCGGCGAGAGCGCCCGCCGCCCCATCGTCAATGTCGGCATCGCCATGGCCTTCGGCTGTTCGATCACCGGCGCGGTGGCGCCGGCCGAGGTGCTGCGGCTGGCCGAGGCCTGCCTGAAGGCCGGGGCGGACATGGTCAGCGTGGCCGATACGGTGGGCTATGGCGCACCCGCGCAGGTGGCCGCCATGTGCCGCGAGATCGGCGCGCTGTGCGGCGATGCCCCCTTCGTGGTGCATCTGCACGACACGCGCGGGCTGGGTCTGGCCAATGCCGCCGCGGCGCTCGACGCGGGCTGCCGCATTCTCGACGGCTCGCTCTGCGGTCTCGGCGGCTGTCCGTTCGCACCCGGCGCCACCGGCAATGTGGTGTTCGAGGATCTGGTCTATCTCTGCGAACGGCAGGGATTTGCCACCGGCATCGCGCTTGACAGGCTTGTCGCCGTTCGCGAGATCGCCGCTGCCGAGATGCCCGACGAACCGCTTCACGGCGCAATCGCGCGGGCCGGGCCGCCATCGCTTCCGGACTGGCGTGCCTGATCGTTCACTGGATGCAACTACGGGGAGGAGACAGATGAACATCCTGAAGACAACCCTTGCCGCGGCCATTGCCGCCGCCGGCCTGACCGGTGTGGCTGCGGCAGCCGAGCCGACGGCAATCCGCTGCAGCCACCAGCTGCCGCCGAAGCATCACATCGCCCAGGTCATCGACCGCTGGGCGGCCGAGGTCGAAAAGCTGTCGGGCGGCACGCTGGATGTGCAGATCTTCGGCGCCAACAGCCTCGTCGGCGCGCGGGAAAACATCGTCGCCACCGCCAAGGGCGACATCGAATGCGCCTTCTCGGTCAGCTTCCAGTGGGGCAAGACGCTGCCGATCATGACCGTGACCGTGGCCCCCATGGCCTTCGGCGATCTCGACATGTGGCGCAGATGGCCCGATTCCGAGGCCGCGGCCTTCCTGACCGAGAAGCTGCGCGAGAAGGGCGTGCAGAACGTGGTGTGGCTGTTTACCACCAACACCTCGGTCTTCACCTCCAACGGCAAGTTCCTCGTCAAGCCCGAGGACTTCAAGGGCATCAAGATCCGCGGACTGGTCCCGGCCTTCAACGCCTCGCTGGAGGCGCTGGGCGCCGCACCCGTTTCCATGTCCGGCGGCAAGGTCTATGAGGCGCTGGCCACCGGCGTGATCGACGCCGGCCTGACCGACGTTTCCGCCGCCGTCAGCCGCAAGTACTATGAGGTGCAGGATCATTTCACCGTGGTGCCGGTGATCTCGGTCTATTTCCACGGCTACATGAACCCCGCCTTCTATGACGGCCTGACCGACGCGCAGAAGGCAGCACTTGACGAGGCCGGCAAGAAGGCGGCGATGTGGGCGATCGAGGCCTCGGAAAAGGCCGCCGCAGCCGCCCCCGATCAGCTGCGCGAGAAGGGGGCGCAGGTGCACATCGCGACGCCGGAGGAAATCGCGGCGCTCGCCGCCATCATGCGCCCGGCCTTCGATGCGGCCTTCGGTGGCGATGACCCCGACAGCAAGAAGATGGTCGAGCTGATCCGCAAGCTCGAAGAATAAGGTCGCGATGACCCATTCCGCCGAACCGGAGGAGGCGGTCTCCGCCTCCTTCGCCGCGCGCTGGCTCGCCCGCCCGGTCGTCTGGCTAGGCGGTGCCGTCAGCGCGGTGCTGATCCTCGCCGTCCTCGGCGTGACGATCTATTCGATCTTCATGCGCTATGTGATGAACCGCCCGCTGCTGTGGGCCGACGAGGTCACGGGCTGGGCGCTGGTCGCCATGGTCATGCTCGGCGCGGCGGAGGCCTATCGCCGCGGCGACCACATCGCCATCGACCTCGTCTCGGCCCGGCTCACCGGCCGCGCCCGGCAGGCCGCTGCCGTCATCGCCGATGCCGCGGTGCTGGCCTTCGCGGTGGTGGTCGCCATCTCGACCTGGGACGCGATCAGCTTCGCGCGCATGTTCGGCTCCTACACCACCGGCGAGATCGTGCTGGAGACCTGGATCCTGCAGGCGCCGATCCTCGTGGGCAGCCTCCTGCTCGCGCTCATGGCCGTCATCCGCCTGATCGAGCGCGCGACGGGATATCGCCGGGTATGACGGTCGTTGCGGTCTTCGGCGGGCTGATTGTCCTGCTGCTGAGCGGGATGCCGGTCTTTGCCGCGCTGGGGATTGCGGCCACAGCCATCCTGATGATCTTCGAGGGCAATATCGGTTCGATTGCCGATACGGTGTTTGCCCATCTCGACAAGCCGATCCTCGCCACCATCCCGCTCTTCGTCTTCATGGCGAATGTGATGATCCGCGCGCGTGCGATCGACGATCTTTTCGACCTCGCCCATGCCGTGGTCGGGCACATCCGCGGCGGGCTCGGGGTGGCCACCGTGCTCTCCTGCACCGTCTTCGCGGCGATCTCGGGCTCCTCGGTGGCCACCGCGCTTTCCATCGGCTCCAGCGCCATCCCGCAGATGAAACGCTTCGGCTATCCCGAGCGCAGCGCGCTGGGGGTGATTGCGGCCGGCGGCACGCTGGGCATCCTCATTCCGCCCTCCGGGCCGATGATCCTCTATGCCATCGTCTCCGAAGTCTCGATCGGCGCCCTGTTCCTCGCCGGCATCGTGCCGGGGCTGGTCATGGCCCTGATCTTCTCGCTCTACTGCATCGCCTCGGCGGGCGGGGCGCAGACCCCGCCCTGGGCCGGGTGGCGGAAACTGGTCGCCGCCTTCCGGCGCTCCTTCTTCGCCCTGCTCGCCCCGCCGGTGGTACTGGGCGGCATCTATTTCGGCATCTTCACCGCGTCGGAGGCGGCGGCGGTCGGCTCGCTTTACGCCCTCCTCGTTGCTGTCCTCGTCTACCGCAATTTCGGGCTCGTCGAGCTGTGGGACTGCGCTTTCCGTGCGATGCGCACCTCGATGATGCTGTTTCTGATCATCGCCGGTGCCGCGATGTTCGGCCACGCCATCACCATCATCCGCCTGCCGCATCATATCACCGAGGCC
>RFIR01000552.1 GCA_003695135.1 Alphaproteobacteria bacterium
AGCAGCAGCACGCCGCCTGGGATGCCCAAGAGCTTCGGCACCGACCAGAGGTGGTAGGGGGCGGGCTGGCCGAGCCCGTAATGCATCACCGTGCCCGCGACCGTGGCAGCGAAACACAGCAGGAAGCCCCACAGCACCGCGTGATGGGCATGGCGGCGGGCGTTGGAGTAACGCTCGGCGCGCTCGAAATTGCAGCCCTGTCCCTGACCGCCTGAGAGATCCTGCAGCCGGGCCGCTTGCGCCAGCGCCGCGCCGATCTCGCGCCGACGCAGCGGGCGCCCGCCGATCTCGCGCCAGAAGGCGGCAAGGCCGAGGCCGAGCCCCGCCAGCGGCAGCAGGAACGCAGGCAGGAACAGCGCGACCATGGCGGAGTGTGAAAGCGCGGCGTAGAATCCTCCGCCGCCCTCCTGACCGCCCAGCCAGCGGATCGCCAGCCAGATCAGCACGAAACCGGCGAGCGTCGCGGCGACGGTCGCCCAGCCATTTGTGTGGAACAGCCGTCCCAGCGCCCGCGGGCGGATGTAGCCCTGCCAGCTTTCGCGCCGTGCCTCGGCGAGGATGGCGGGCAGGTTGAGGTCGAATTCATGCGGGGCGGTGTACTGGCAGGCATAGTAGCAGCCGCGGCAGTTGTGGCAGAGATTGGCGATCCGGGCGATGTCGGCATCGGCGAATTCGCGCAGCCGGGTGATGGCGGGAAAGGCCGAGCAGTAGCCCTCGCAATAGCGGCAGGCATTGCAGATGCGCAGCTGGCGGCGGGCCTCCCCGGCGAGGCGGGGGGAGAGCTCAGCGGACATGGGCGGCGGCCTCCCGGCCGGCGATGCGGCCGAACACGGTTCCGATCGCCATGCCGAAGCCGGCGAGATAGCCCTGACCGAGGATCGAGCCGGCCATGATCTCGCCCGCCGCCCACAGGTTCTGCATCGGCCCGCCGGCGCCGGCGACCCGGGCAGTGGCGTCGACCTTCAGCCCCAGATAGGTGAAGGTGACGCCGGGGCGCAACGTGTAGGCGTAGTAGGGCGGGGTGTCGATCGGGCGGGCCCAGTTGGTCTTGGGCGGAGTAAGTCCTTCGGTCGACAGCCCGTCGAGCTCGGTGGGGCGGAACGGCCCGGGCCGGCAGGCGGCGTTGAAGGTTGCGATAGTCTCGTTCAGGCGGTCGGGCGGCAGGTCGAGTTTCGCGGCGAGCTCCGCGATGCTGCCGGCGGTGATCGGCGGGAACACCGAGGGCATGAACAGATCGAGGCTTTTCGCGTCGATGATGGCATGGGCGAGCTGGCCGGGCTGGGCGGCCACCAGCCGACCCCAGATGGCATAGCGCTTGG
Source organism: Alphaproteobacteria bacterium (assembly GCA_003695135.1). Lineage (GTDB taxonomy): Bacteria > Pseudomonadota > Alphaproteobacteria > Rhodobacterales > Rhodobacteraceae > J013. Next base: position 1,320 of record RFIR01000552.1, read on the forward strand.
GCCAGACATCCTCGCCCTCGTCATGGAAGCGCTCGGCATTCGCATTGACCACAACCGAGAACGGCACGCAGTCGAGCCGGGTGACGATGCCGCCATCGAATTTCGGCGCCCGGCCGTCGATGGCCACGGCATGGCACTGGGTCGGATCGCCCACGCTCTCCATGCCCTGATCGAGCAGGTTGCGCAGCACCGTGCCGCGATTGTAGGGCGTGCCGCGGATGAGGAAGTTGTGCGCGGCCGGCCCCCAGGCCGCGGCCAGCCAGTCGAGATCGGCCTCGAACCCGCCCGAGGCCACCACCACGGCGCGCGGGGTGAAGCGGACCGGCTGGCCGTCGATCGCAGCCTCGACCGCCGCGATGCGGCTGCCGTCCACGGCGAGGTGATTGACCGGCGCCTCATAGGCGATGGCGACGCCCAGATCCTCGGCCCGGGCGTAACAGGCATTGATGAGCGCCTTGCCGCCGCCGAGGAAGAAGGCGTTGGTGCGCGACAGCGACAGCGTGCCGGAAAGCGAGGGCTGGAAATAGATCCCGTGTTCGGCCATCCAGCGATAGGCGCCGGGTGTTTCCCCGATGACGAGGCGGGCGAGATCGGGATCGGTCCTGCCGCCGGTGACGGTGATGAGGTCGTCGAAATATTCCTCGGCGCCATAGGACCCGGTCAGCACGCCGAGCGGTCCTTCATGCATGCAGCGGAAATTGCGGGTGTGCCGGCTGTTGCCGCCTCGATACGGCCGCGGCGCGGCTTCCAGCAGCGTGACGGAGGCGCCCGCCTCGCGCGCAGTCAGCGCCGCGGTCAGCCCGGCATTGCCGCCGCCGATCACCAGCACATCGGGGCTTTGGTCCGGCAATGGGGGCTTTGACATGGGCGGGCGACTCCTTTACCCTGTCTTGTATCCAAACGGATACAAAAGGCAAGCCCCATGGCCGGCAAATCCGCGACAACCCTCTCCAGCGGCGAGGCCGCCCATGAAGCGCTGCTGGACGCGCTGCGCGCGGGCGACTACGCGCCGGGCGACCGGCTGCGCGAGGAGGAGGTGGCCGAGCGGCTGGGCCTGTCGCGCACCCCGGTGCGCGAGGCGCTCCGGCGGCTGGAGGCGGAGGGCATCGTGGAGCACCGTCCGCGCATCGGGGCGGCGATCCGGCGGCTGGAGCATGGGGAGATCGTTGAGCTCTACGAGATGCGCATGGTGCTGGAGCGCAGCGCGGCGGAGATGGCGGCCCGCCATGGCGGGGCGGCGGAGTTCGACACGCTCGATGCACTTAACGACCGCATCGCCGCCGAGCGCGCCAGCCCCGCGCGCAACGCCGCGATCAACCGGGACTTTCACCACTGCCTCTACCGTGCCGGGCGCAACCGCTTCCTGATGGCGGCGGCCGAGGGGCTCAACAACGCGCTGCTGCTGCTGGGGCCGACCACCCATACCGACCCGGAGCGGGTCGACGAGGTGGTGGCCCAGCACCGGGCCATCGTGGAGGCGCTACGCCGGGGCGATGCAACGGCGGCCGGGATGGCGGCCCAGGCGCATCTGCAGACTTCGCTGCGCCACCGGCTGCGGGTGATGGCGGAACGGAACGGGTGGGGGTGAGGCGCAGGGATGCGCATTTTCGTATCGAGAATAAGTGCAAATTCCGGGGGATGGGATCTGCTCCGTCGCGTGCGCCTGTAAGCAGCCTGGGGCCGGAGTATTTGAACCCAAGAAGAAGCAGAAGAGTCCTGCAGGGGCCAGCCGGCTTGCCTTGCCCGCAGGCGGCATTAGGTCCCGCGGGTATGGTACGGTCGATTGGTGCCGGCGCGTCGTCTCAACCCTTCGCCAGCACCTCCGGGTTGATCACGTTGATCGGCGCCCCGGCGGCATAGGCGTTGATCTGTGCAAAGATGTCGGCGAACTGCAGGTCGAACTCGTCCTCGGTAACAAAGCCGATATGCGGCGTCGGCAGCACGTCGGGATGGGTCAGCAGCGGGTGGGAGGTATCGCGCAGCGGCTCGGTGTCATAGACATCCACCGCGGTGAAGATGCGGCCGCGCGCAATCTCCGCCTCCAGCGCGCCCGGTTCGATCAGCCCGGCGCGCGAGGTGTTGACCAGGAGGCTGCGCGGCGCCATCGCCGCCAGATCCTCGGCGGTGACAATGCCGCGTGTGGCCGGTGTCAGCCGAACATGCAGGCTGACGATGTCCGATCCGGCGAAGAAGGCATGGCGGCTTTCGGCCAGCAGTGCACCATCGGCAGCGGCGCGGGCGCGGCCGGCTTCGGAGGACCACCACACCACCTTCATGCCCAGCGCCGCGGCATAGCCCGCCACCGTCCGGCCGATGCGGCCATAACCGTAAAGGCCGAGCGTCCGCCCGCGCAGGCTGCGGCCCACCCCGGCCTGCCAGTTGCCGGCGCGGATCGAGGCGACCTGCTGCGGGATCTGGCGAAATGAGGCCAGCATCAGCGCCAGCGTCAGCTCGGCGGCGGCGTAGGAGGGGGTGTCCGAATGCATGTTGGAGCAGAACAGCACCCCGTTGCGGGTGCAGGCTTCGACATCGACATGGGGATAGACGCTGCGCTGCGAGATCAGCCGCAGATTGGGCAGCCGGTCGAGCAGATCGGCGCCCACCTTCGTGCGCTCGCGAAACAGCACCAGCGCCTCGGCATCCTTCAGACGTTCGGCCAGCCGCGCCGGGTCGGGTTCGTGATCGGTCCAGAC
>RFIR01000553.1 GCA_003695135.1 Alphaproteobacteria bacterium
CGACCTGCGCCAGCGTGGCGAACTCGTAGGGCGCATAGGCGATGTGTTCATAGATGTCGTCGCTCAGGCACCAGACATGGGGGTGGCGCAGCAGCACCTCGGCAAGCCCCGCCAGCTCCGGGCGCGTGTAGCCCGCGCCGCTGGGATTGCCGGGCGAATTCAGGATCAGCCATTTGGTGCGCGGGGTGATGGCCGCCTCGAGCTGCGCCGGGCCCAGCCGGAAACCCTGATCGGGTCCGCATTCCACGATCACCGGCTCGGCGCCGCACAGCCGCACCATGTCGGGATAGCTGACCCAGTAGGGGGCGGGAACGATCACCTCGTCGCCCGGGTCGAGCGTGGCCAGAAGTGCGTTGTAGATCACATGCTTGCCGCCCACACCGACAGTGATTTCGGAGCGCGCGTAGTCGATGCCGTTCTCGCGGCGGAACTTCCCGGCCACCGCGTCCTTGAGCTCGGCAATGCCGTCCGGCGCGGTATAGCGGGTCTTGCCGGCATCCATCGCCGCCTTGGCCGCGTTGCGGATGTTTTCGGGCGTGGGAAAGTCAGGCTCGCCCGCCCCCAGCGCGATCACCTCGCGGCCCGCCTCGCGCAGCTCGGCCACGCGGGCGGTCAGGGCGACGGTGGGCGAGGGCTTGACGCCGGCAAGCCGGCTGGAGAGGAAGGGCATGGGCGGGCCTCTTGCGACGGGATGGCACGGGGCCGGGCATAGCCGCTGCACCGGCCCGGCACAACCGTCGCCATGCGTCGCACCGCCAGCCGGCCGGCGGCCGGGCAGACATTGCTGCCTGCCCGACCCGTTCCCGAACGGCGCGTGGCGGTTCCCGCCGGTCGCGCCTCAGTTCTTCAGCAGCCACACCATGTCGACGGGGTGCATCTTCGGCCCGGCATCCTCGCCGATGATCAGACCGCCGGAGAAGGCGAGCACATTGTCGGGGTTGGCGATGCCGTCGGGGTCGCAGCCCTTCTCGATCGAGCGGCCAACGACCAGCGGCTCGAGCCGCGAGATGTTGTAATCGGCCTCGATCGGCGCCTTGTAGACCCCGCCGCAGCCTTCGGCATCGAGCGCGATCACCCCGGGGTCATTCTCGTCGCGCGCGCCGGTGTTCCACGGCGCATGGCCCCATTTGCGGTCCATCGAGATCGCGATTTCCGACATCGACAGATAGACGTTCTCGCCATCGGAGGTGATGCCCTCCATCTTGTTCCACTCATAGGTGGCGCCGAGGGCGGCCGCGGCCTTGCGGCTTTCCAGAAATGCCACCCGGTCATCGGGATAGGAGCCGATCGTGCCGTCGCCATTGAGGTCCTTGCCGGTCTTGCCCTCGGCCCAGTTCCAGACATCGGCGTCGGAGATGTAGCTGGTCTGGCCTTCGACATAGTCGGCCGGGGTGATGCCTTCATATTCGGCGATCCAGTGCGCGATGGTGGCGTTGTCGCCATGGGCGAGCTCGATCCATTCGATGGAAAAGCCGGTGGTGCGGGGATCGCTGCCCTCGTCCTGCACCGCGCGTGCGGCATAGAGCGTGCCGGAGGAGAGGTCGCGCGGCCGGTCGGCGACGAACTTGAACAGCACCCCGCCGGAGTTCGAATTGTACTTGGCGTTGGTGTATTTCGGGCTGTCGTCGTCAGTCAGATAGACGGTGCGCCCGTCGCCCATCACCGCGCCGTTCTCGTGGCTGAGCCGGCCCATGGTGTAGTGGCGTACCAGCCTGGGCGTCGGCGACGTCGTCTCGCTCATCTCGATCATGTAGCCATAGCGATAGGGGTTGGAGGCCCGGCCGAGATAGCGGTCCATCATCTTCGGCATGTGATAGCTGACATCGTTGCCGCCGGCGAAGCCGGGGCGTTCGTCCTCGTCATGATTGGCCGGATGGTTCCACAGCGCGGTGTTGAAGAAGTAGTACTCCTCGGCCAGAAGCTCGCTGCCCCAGGGGGTGGTCGAGCCGTAGCACAGCACCCAGGCGCCCTCGATGGAGGACAGGTCGATGGTGCCCGAGGCCGCGAGATCGGTGTGCCAGCGCCCGTCGCGCCGGATGAGCTTGAGCCGGGTGACGGTCGAGACGCCCTTGCGGCTTGCCCCCTCGAAGGCGGTGTAGAGATAGGCCTCGGTGGGCGAGAGCCGCACGAAGGCGTTGTAGTCGACATCGTTGGACAGCCACATCAGCGACCCGTCCCGGGCATAGACGCCGCCGAACTGGGTGCCGTCGCCCAGCCGGTCGCCGGTTTTGGCCAGCACCACATATTCGCCCACCGAGTGGACCGCGTGGCGGGCATCCTCGGCCGGGACCGCCATGCCGGGGCCGGTGTAATCGGTCAGGTCGATGCCGGCGACATAGCCGACGATGGCGGCCGGGCCGTTGTCGATCACCTCGCCCTTGTTCTCGGGATGCTGGGCGTTGAAGAACAGCTCGCCCAGATCGTTGACCACCAGCCCGGTGACCTCGGCCTTGAACGAGACCGTGCCCAGCCGGATCAGCTCGCCGCCCGCCATGGCCGGTCCGGAAAGCACCAGGGCAAGCGCGGCTGCGGCGACGCCGGATTTCAGCTGTTTCATCTCTTCCTCCTGCTGGTTGTCACTCGTTGTCACCGGCCCATGCCCGCGCGGCCGGGCCGGATCGGTCTTCGCGCCGTGGCGGGGCAGTGATGCCAGCCGCCCTGCGCGCCGGCGTTGCCAGCCGGCGGCAATGCCCGAGTTGATCCCGAATCCGTTGGCAAATCAACCGTGGCGGGGGGCGGGCGGGCGCATGCCCGGTTTCTCTGCGCTCACCGTGCGGGTGAGGCGGGCCGGAAGGGATGCTCCAGTACGGCCAAACGACCGGATATCGATCGGCATATGTCATGAGCTGCCCGTTGCGGGCGCGCCGGGATGGTCAGCCGGACAAGACCGGTGAGAGCCGGATGCGGGCGTGGGGCCGCTTGCGGCATCACGAAAGCCCTGCCTGACCCCGACGTCGTGCCCGGGCGGAGGCGAATTGCGGCGCCGGTGACGTTCGCGCCGGTTTTCACCTGTTTGACAAATATCGATTGGGAAATTATTTTATAATGACCTTTGCAAAACTCAACCAGCCAGACCCGAGCGTTCCGCGCGCGCGCCACGAAATTGTGGCGCCACATGCGCTCTTCCTGTTTTCACTGTTGATTGTTAAATATTGATTGGGGAATTATTTTCTAAATACTTTACGCGCGCGATCATGATGACCGAAAACCGGGCCGATTCGGAGCTTTGCATTCATGCCGGTGTTTTGCAGGGGTCTCTTCTGATTATTTTACACGCGCGCCCTTTTTGGCAAGTATCAGAGCTATCCGGCCCTTTCATTCATGCCCGTGTTTCAACCGGGCACGAACCGTTTGGCCGTCTGAAGGCGGAGGAAGACACGTGGTGCGCCATGTCCATGCCATCGGCGCGCGGCGCGCCTGCGGGTTCACCGAGGAAGATTCCCAATCATGCTTCAGAACCGGGTTTGAGTCGTCTGGCCATACCGTCACCCGTCGCGGCGGCGGCCCTCGACATGCAGGCCGGCGCTGCTGACGCGGCGGATGCGCGCGCCTTCCAGCCACAGCCCGCCCAGCATCTCGCAATCCTTCAGGCCGAGGCGCTCGAACACCACCCCGGCCATGGAAACATTGGCCAGATGGCAGCTGCGGTCGAGCACCACCTCGCCGACGCGCGCCCGGTCGAGCCGCAACACCCCCTCGAATCGGGTATCGCTCAGATCGAGCCGCGCCGCGCGCAGCCCGTCGAGCCGCAGATCGGTGCGAAAGGTGGCGCCGGCGAAATCGACCGTTCCCTCGATGCGGGCATCGTGCAGCCAGGACAGGCCGCGAAAGGTGGCGCCGCGCGCGCTCAACGCGCGTGCGAAATGCGCGGCGCTGAGATCGAAGCCGCACAGCGTCATGCCGTCGAGCCGCACAGGCTCGGCGATCTCGGCCCCGCGCGCGGCGTAATGCGTGCCGTGCTGCCACGGCCGGGCCAATTCCTTGCGCAGGGTCGTGGCGGACAGCCGGCTCACAGCGCGATCTCGCCGGTGAGGTTGCGGATGGATCGGGCCAGCGAATGCACGGTCAGAAGCGAGGTCGCCGCATTGCCCGGTGCGGGCGTGCTTTCGATGGTCATCTCGATGCGGCCGGCCGCGCCTTCCGCGCGCCAGTGATGGCGGTTGCCGCGCGCCTCGGGATCGGCCAGCAGATGAACGCGGGTGGCGTCGAGCCCCGGCCCGGCCAGCGCCACTGCCGCGGCGACATTGGCGTTCTTCGGAAAGGCGCGTGCCGCCTCGCGCGCCGAACCGGCAAAGATCTCGCCCCCCTCGGGACTGCCCGGCGGCCAGGCCCGAGGCGGTTTGGTGCCCTGGTATTCGAGCGTAACGCCGCCGCTGCCGGCCAGCGCCCCCAGCGCATCGAGCCCGCCGATGGCGCCGGAGGGCAGATGCAGCCGGCTGCCGCCCCGCCGCGCGGCCGCGCGCAGCCGGGCCTCGGTCTCCGGCTCGGCCAGCGCACCGACCGATGCCGCGATCAGCGGGATGCCGGCGGCCAGCAGGGCGGGCCCGTGTTCGGCCAGCGCCTGCTGCCCGGCCGCCTCGACCGCGAGTGCAGGGCCGAGCGCGATCAGGGCGTCCACATCCTCGACCGCCTCGGAAACGCCGGGCAGGGCGCGGGCGGCCGCCGCCCGGCCGGGGCGGGCCAGCACCGACACCCTTTCGACGCAGAGCCCGGGCAGGGCCGGCAGCAGCGCCCGGACAATCGCCCCCTGTCCGATCAGCGCCAGATGGGTCATGACCGCTGCGCCGCGCCGGCGGGCGGGCCTGCGAATGGCTCGGCAAAGGGACCGATGGCCGTCATGTCCACCTCGATGACACGAGGCCCCGGTCGCGCCAAGGCCCGATCGAGCGCCGGGGCGAAATCCTGCACCGCGCGCACCGGCTCGTGGTCCAGCCCGACGCTGCGGCAAAGCGTGGCGAAATCCGGCGTCAGCAGCGCCGAATGCACCCGCCGGCCGCCATATTGCGCGTCCTGGATGTTGGCGATCACGCCATAGCCGCGGTCGTTCATCACGATCAGCACCATCGGCGCTTCGGTCTCGGCCATGGTGGCGAGCTCGGCCAGACCCAGCTGCAACCCGCCATCGCCGCTCAGCACCACCGCGTTCGCGCCGCCCGCCATCTGCGCAGCCAGCGCGGCACCGATGCCCATGGCCAGCCCCTGGCCGATGCCGCCGCCCAGCGCATGCACGCCCAGATGCGGCGCGGCGATGGGCACGTAGCGGTTGCCGAAGGTGGAGTTGGCGATGGTCACATCGCGCACCCAGGGGTGGCGCCCGGCAGGAACCCGCTGGGCGAGCGCGTCGGCGATGACCGCATAGGGGCCAAGCGCGGCGCGCAGCCGCCCCTCGGACCGCGCGCGGGCCACCGCCACGTCATGGGCAAGCTCGGGATCGGGGCGCCACTCCGCCGGCAGCGCCGCGTCCAGCCGGGACAGCGCGTCGGCCGCATCGCCATGGATGGCGAGCGCGACCGGGTAGTTGCGGCCGAGCTGGCTGGCATCGACGTCGATCTGCGCCAGCGGCGGCAGGGGAAGCGCGTTGTTGCGGGTCTCGTTGCCGCGCAGGCGCGAGCCTGCCACGATCATCAGATCGCAGCTTTCGTAGAGCGCGGCGGCCTCCGGCGTCATGTTGAACGCGCCCAAGCTGCCGGGATGATCCTCCGCCACCACCGCGCGGCCATGAGTGGAGGTGACAATGGCGATGCCACGCCGGGCGAGCGCGGTAGCGGGCCCGGACGCGCCATGCGCGCCGCCGCCCAGCCACAGGATCGGCCGGCGCGCCGCCTGCAGCCTTTCGGCAAGCGCCGCGATCGCCGCCTCGCTGGCCCGCGGCGGCGGGGTCTCGGCAATCCAGGCCCGGCTCTCGCCTGCGGATTCGCTCGCCGCGCGCTGCACGTCGATCGGCAGCTCCAGGCTGACCGGCCCGGCCGGCGCGCTGCGGCAGGCCGAGACGGCAGCGATCAGCGCACCCGCTGCCTGGGCCGGGCGCCAGGCGCGAAACACCGCCTTGGAGACCGCGCCCAGCATCTGCGGCTGGCGCGGCACGTCATGGATGGCGGCGCGGTCGCGATCGGCGAGACCGGTATCGACCTGGCTCGTCACATGCAGCACCCGGCTGCCGGCCACCAGCGCCTCGGTCTGCGCCCCGGCCGCGTTGCCGGCGGCGGTGCCGGTCGAGCTGAGGCAGACGCCGATGCCGCCGGAGACCCGCGCGAAGCCGTCGGCCATGTTCATCGCCCCGGCCTCGCCGCGGGCCGGCACGAAGCGGATGCGCCCGGCGCGGTCGATGGCGTCGATCAGCGGCATGTTGTGGATCGAGATCACCCCGAAGATGCAGCCGATACCGAGATCGGCCATCAGCGCGGCGAGGTCGTCGGCGACGGTGCGGGTCATGACTGCCGGTCTGTCCATCGCCGCGCCCGCCTCAGATATGCCGCGACAGGCCGCCTGAGACCTCCAGCGACGCGCCCGTTATGTATCCCGCCGCGGGCGAGGCGAGAAAGGCGATCGCCGCCGCCGCTTCTTCCGCCTCGCCCAGCCGGCCCAGCGGAATGTCGCGGCGGCGGGCGAGATCGGCAAACCATTCAGCGCGGGTGACGCGCTGATCCTCGCGGGCGGCAAAGCGACGCTCCCACTGGCCGGAGATCACGAGGCCGAGCAGGATGCTGTTGACCCGCACCTGCGGCGCCCATTCGCGCGCGAGCGACTTGATCAGGTTCTGCACGCCGGCGCGTGCCGAGGCGGTGGCGACCATATGCGGCTCGGGCTGGATGGCGAGCAGCGAGTTGACGGCGACCAGCGCGCCGCGCGCCTCTCTCAGCATCGCCTCGAAGGCGCGGGCGGGGTTGATCTGGCTGAAGAGCTTGAGCTCGTACTCCGCCCGCCAGTCGGCATCGGAGGTCTCGGCAAAGCTGCCCAGCCGGCCCTGACCGGCATTGTTGATCAGGATGTCGCAGCCGCCGAAGCGCGACCGCACCGCCTCGGCCAGCCCCGCCACCGCCTGCGCATCCAGCACGTCCGCCGCATGGGTGACAAGGTTCTGCACCCCGAATTCGGCCCGCAGGGTCCCGGCGGCCTGTTCCAGCCGCTCCGCCCCGCGGGCACAGATCGCCACAAGCGCGCCCTCGGCCAGCAGTTTGCGCGCGGTTGCCAGCCCGATGCCCGAGGAGCCCCCGGTCACCACCGCGCGCTTGCCTGCAAGCCCCAGATCCATCAGCCCTCCGCCAGTTCCGGCCAGCCCGGATCGGGCCTGCCGGCCATCACCGCGCGCTGTGCCGCCGTGGGCGGGCCGGCGGTCAGCCAGCGATCCATCTCCTCGGGCTTGGTGCGGTCCCAGACCCTCGGCTTGTGCGTCGCCTCGTCGATCTGCTGCACCCCGGCGGTGAACTCGATGACGAAGCCCGAGGGCGAGACGAAATAGGCAAACGCATTGTTGCCCGGCCCGTGCCGGCCCGGCCCCCATGTCGGCAGGTGGCCCTTCTGCTTCATCCGCCCGATGCCGCGCATGAAATCGTCGAGCGAGGCCATCTCGAAGGCGACGTGGTTGACCGAGGCGTAGTTCCCGCGCACCAGTGCGATGGCATGGTGTTCGGCATCGCAGCGCAGGAACACCATCTGGTCGGCCGAATAGTCGCTGACGCGAAAGCCCAGCACATCGCAATACCACAGCGCCACGCTGTCCATGTCGGGCGTGTTCAGCACCACATGGCTGACCTTGCGTGGCTTGGCGAATTCCGGCTCGGCCGTCAGCTCGGGCGCCTCGCAGCGAAAGCGCAGGCGGCGATGGTCGGGGTCGAGCATCTCGAAGCCCCAGCCGCCGATCCAGTCGTCGAATTCGGCCGGCGGGCCGAGCAGTGCGGCGCCGGCCATGCGCGCCTGATCGTGAAGCGCCTGCATCGCCGCCCGGTCGGGCATGGCGAAGTGGATGTATTCGATGCCGAAGATCGCATCTTCCTTCAGGCCATAAAGGAACGGCTCCGGCCCCGTGCCGCGCAGATAGGCGCAGTCATGCTCGGTCCGGGCCAGCTTCAGCCCCCAGATCTCCTCGTAGAAGGGCAGGGTGGCGGGCAGGCCGGGGCCTCGCATCACGATGCCGCGCAGATGGCCGGCGCTGACGGTCTCGCTCATGTCTCCTCCAGTTGCATCAGACACGCAGCGAAGGCTTTGGGTGCCTCTGCCGCCAGCGCGTGCCCCGCGCCCGGGATATCGTGAAACGCGCCGCGTGCGGCGTCGGGCAGGCTGCGGTAGAGACGCCGTGCCGTCTCGGGCGGGGTGATGCCGTCTTCGGCGCCGACAATGACATCCGTCCGCACCCGCAGCCGGGCGGCATCTGCGATCAGCTCGCCGGCCGACAGAAGCCGGGTCGCAGCGAGATGACCGGCCGGGCGCAGGGCGGCCATTTGGGCGCGCACCGCCTCCAGCGCCGCACTGTCGGGACGGGAGAGCAGGCGCGGCGCGCGAAGGGCGGCGAATTCGGCCGGCCCCAGCCTTTCGAAATCGGCCAGCCGAGCTGAGGCGGCGGCGGAGAGTTCGGGCGGCCGTGTCCGGTGCCCCAGTGCCGGTGAGGCGAGAATCAGCCGGGCGACGCGTCCGGGATGTTCGCGCGCGAAGCGGCCGGCAATCAGGCAGCCCAGCGAATGGCCCAGTACCACGGCGCGCTCGATCCCGGCTGCCTCGAACAGGGTGAGCAGCACGGCGGCGTAATCGCCGGCATCGGGCCAGTCGATGCCCGGAGCGTCTCGTGTCCAATCCGATTCACTCCGGGCCCCAACGCAAGAGCGTGCGCCCGCCCGGGTGGGCGCGAATGCGCCCGCCGAGGGGGGTGAGACCGCGAACGCCATGCGTTCGAGTGAGCGGCCGAACGGGCGCATGCCCGTGTCGCTGTGCGCCACGGGCGGGTGAGTCCGATTGACGGCGAGACGCTCCAGATCACCGCTGTCGCCATATCCCGGCATGTCCCAGGCGATGAGGCGGCGGTCGGGAAGGTGCCGCGCGACGCCCGCAAACCCGGCCGAGGCGGAGCCGATGCCATGCAGCGCCACCAGCGCCGGCCCGTCGCCCCATTCGCGCCAGGCGATGCCGCCCGAGCTGTTGAGCCGACCGCTCATGTGAAGACGAAGCCGCGATTGGCGGGCAGAACCTGCCCGGTGAGGGCGAGCGCGCCCTCGCTCAGCAGGAACGCCACGGTGGCGGCGACATCCCCGGGCGGCTGCGGTCCGGGCACGGCGCGGCCCTCGGCATAGAGCCGGTGGCGCGCCTCGGGCACGTATTCGGTGCTCTCGGTGGTCAGGATGCCGGGCGCGACCGCGGTGACGCCGACCCCGTCCGGCCCCAGCTCGCGCGCCAGCGCCCGCGTCATGGCGATCACCGCGCCCTTGGAGGCGACATAGGCGATTAGCTTGGGCGCCCCCCACAGCGCGGTGTCCGAGGCGATGTTGACCACCCGGCCCGAGCCGGAGGCGCGCAGCGCCGGGGCGAGCGCGCGGGTCATCAGCCATGTGCCGCGGGCATTGACGCACATCACCCGGTCCCAGCTCTCGATCTCGACCGCCTCGAAGCCGATGCCGCCGATGCCGGTGGCGATGGCGGCGTTGTTGACGAGCCCGTGCAGCGGGGTGGCGATGTTCGCCGCCAGCGCGGCGATGCTGTCGGGATCGGCGAGATCGACGGCATGGAATGCCGCGCCCAGCCGCTCGGCCACCGCCAGACCGGCCTCGGCGTCGAGATCGGCCAGCGTCAGCGCCGCTCCGGCGGCGGCGAGATGCGCGGCCAGCACCGCGCCGAGGCCCCGCGCGGCCCCGCTCAGCAGGATATGACGGCCGGCAAGGTTCACTCGGCGGCGACCCCCTTGCCATGGCCGGCGTCCTCGGCCTCGATCTGCGCTCTGGCCGCCCGGTTCAGCGCCCGGCGCAGATGCGCCACGCCGATATCGTGCTGATAGAGCATCTCGCGCCGGCGCGCATCGTCGGGCATGCCTTCCAGCATCACCCGGTCCTGCTCCAGCACCGCCCAGTGGCGCGGCTCCAGCCGCATGCGGTAGAGAAAGCGCCAGCTCTCGCGCGCCCAGCCTTCCACCTTGCGCATGCGCCAGAAGAACACCCGGCAGCGCCGCGGCCCCATCGGGCTGACATAGCCCAGGATGCGCATATGCCCGCCCGGCCCGGCCGCCGGCGGATAGGGGATGTCGAGGAAACAGTACATCCCGCCCTCGGCGAGGGTGAAATCGGTCCAGTCGAAATTCTCGCCGATCTGGCCGACGCGCGAGACGCGAAAGCCGTCCTCGCGCCGGTCGAGTTCCAGCAGGTCCTGCTTGGAGCCGAAGGCCAGCGTGAAGCTTTCCGCATGCAGGTAACAGCCATGCATCGGGTCGGCGAGATTGTCGAGCGCGTAGCGGTAATTGCACTGCCAGGTCGAGGTGCACAGGAAGCCGGTCCAGCCGGGATCGGAGAGCTCGGGCGGCAGCGGCAGCTCGGGCGGCTCGGGCCGCTCGGCCGAGGGGACATAGACGAAGACCGCATCGCCCACTTCGCGCACCGGGAAATCGCGCAGCGCCTTGCGCCCCTCGATGGCGCAATCCGGCATCGCCGGCACCCGCTGCACGGTGCCGGTGCCGTCGACCATCACCCCGTGATAGCGGCAGGCGATGTTGCCGTCATGGACCTCGCCATAGCTGAGCGGGGCGCCGCGATGGGGGCAGAAATCCTCCACGCAGCAGGCAGCACCATCCGCGTCGCGCCACAGCACGATCTTCTGGGAAAGAAGTTCCGTACCATAAGGGGTTGCGCCTGTTACTTCGACCGATTTCGCAACCGGATACCACTGCCCGCGCAGCCCCTCGTTCAACCGCGCCTCGATGCGCGCCTTCAGCTCGGATGTCGTCGGCATGAAGACCTCCTCAATGTTCCGCCGGGGGAATGTAGTGCAGCACGCGCGCCTCGATGCGCACCAGCACCGAATAGAGCGCGATGCCGATCAGCGTCAGCAGCAGGATGGCGTTGAACACCATCGCCGCATTGGCCTGCCCGCCGCCGAAGGAGATGAGATAGCCGAGCCCCGTATTGCCGCCCACCAGCTCGCCCACCGTGACGCCGATCACCGCAAGGGTCGAGGCGATGCGCAGCCCCGCCATCAGGCTGGGCAGGGTCGAGGGCGCCTCGATCTTCCAGAACACCCCCCAGCGGCCGAAGCCGTAGGCACGGGCGAGATTGACCAGATCGCGGTCCACCGTGCGCATCGCCTGCAGCACGTTGACCAGCACCGGGAAGAACACGATCAGCACCGTGACCACCAGCTTGGGCATGGCGTTATAGCCGAACCACATGATGAAGAGCGGCACGAAGGCGACCTTGGGCGCGATCTGCAGCGCCAGGATGTAGGGCGAGAGCACCCGCTCCCAGAAGCGTGACATGCCCAGAAGATAGCCGATCACCGCGCCGAGCGCCGAGCCGATGAGAAAGCCCAGTACCGTGAAGGCGGCCGAGGAGAACAGGTGCTGTGCCAGATCCTCCTGCGCCCACATCCGCCCCATTTCCACCAGGCACTGGCTGGCGGTGGGAATGATGAAGCGCGGGATGCCGAAGGCCGGCGGCAGGATCTCCCACGCCAGCAGGAACAGAGCGAACAGCCCCACCGATGCGATCGGCACCGC
>RFIR01000554.1 GCA_003695135.1 Alphaproteobacteria bacterium
GGGTCCGAATCCTCTGGCGCGCCTGGCAGGACGGAAAACCATATGATCCCGCCATCCACAACGCCGCAGCAGCTATAGCTTGACACAGGCTGTCTCATGGCCTTGCCCCGTGGGTCTCCCGCCGGATCAGCGTCACCGGCACCAGGACACGGCGCGCGGGCTGGTCGGGGGCGGCGATACGGCCGCGGAAAAGCTCCACGGCCGCACTCGCAAAGAAATCGAGATCCTGGCGGATCGTCGTCAGCCTGTAGGAGGCCCAGCCCGCCTGCGGAATATCGTCATGGCCCACCAGGCCCAGCCCCGAGAGCGAGCCCATGCCAGGGTCGTGGCGCAGCCCGTCGAGACAGCCGAGGGCGGAGATGTCGTTGGGCAGGAACACGCCCGTGCGCGCCCTCCCCCCGGCAAGATCGCCGAGAGCCGTGGCAAAAGCGCGTCCGCCCTCGTAATTGTAGTCGCCGATCGGCCGTTCCTCCACAGGCACGCCCTGCGCGCGGGCAAGCTTCACGAAAGCCTCCACCCGCCGGTGCATGGAATGGGACGGCCCCACCGGCCGCGCGGCAACCAGCCGTTCGGCGCCTCCCTCGAGCAGGATCTCGCAGGCCAGTCGCCCCCCCTCCTCGCAGTCGCTGTCGAGATGATCGACGCCCCTGAGCTTCTCGCCACGGTCCACTGCCACCAGCGGCACGCCCCGCTCGCGGCATTCGGTGCACAGCTGTTCGGGCGGCATGGAAGAGGTGATGATGACGCCGGAGACATTGTAGTCGAGCAGAAGCTCGATCTTGTCCTCCACCGGCTCCTCGGGTTCGGCCTCGAACAGGATCGGCCTGAGCCCTTCTGCCAGCAGCGCGTGCGTCAGAACCTTGACCTGCGCCGCACGGAAGGGGTTTTCCAACCGCGCCACCACGAGCCCGACCAGCTCGGAGCGCTGCCGGTTCAGCCCGCGGGCGATGCGATTGGGCCGGTAGCCCAGCTCGGCGGCCGCCGCCAGAACGCGCTCGCGCAGCGCCGGCGAGATCGTCGCGCCGGGGCTGAAGGCGCGCGAGACGGAGGCGCGCGAGACGCCGGCGCGGCGCGCCACGTCGAAAGAGGTGGCGCGTGCGCCCGCGCCCACTCGGCCCATCCCGCTCATGCGCGCGCCCTGCCACCGGAGACGCGGGCATTCTCCGGGTGGTCGACCACGAGGCGGAAGAGGTCCGGCCGGTCGAGATTGACGTAATCGGGGGCCATCGAGGCATACCGTGCCAGGCGCGCCGGGTCGTCGGTGAAGCTGTAGATCATCGATTTCAGCCCCAGCCGCCGGCACTCCTCGATCTCGCCAAGATCGTCGCGGGTGTCGTCGAACTCGACGATCTCGGCACCGTGACGCGCCGCCGCTTCCGCGACCGAGCCGTACATCCAGCGCGGCGCCATGATGCGCGCGGCGGGCTCCATCTCTTTCAGCCGGTCGAGCAGTTGCGAGTCGAAGCTCCAGAAGAAACAGCGCTCCAGCATGTCATGGGCCTTGACCTCATCCAGCACCCGACCGGGCTCGGCGTGCTTGATCTCGACATACACGCCGCCACCATGCTCCCGCGCCAGAGCCAGGATTTCGCCGAAGAGCGGCACCTGTGCCCCCCGATGCCGCGCGGAATGCCAGCCGCCCGCATCGAGCGCGCGCATCTCGGCCACGGTCTTGTCGATGACAAGCCCCTCGCCGTCGGTGGTGCGGGCCACATCGGCATCATGCATCACCACGAGTTCACCGTCGGCCGTCTGGCGCAGATCGATCTCCACGTAATCAAAGCCCTGCTCAAAGCAGATGCGCGCCGCCTCAAGCGTGTTCTCGGGCGCATAGGCATTGGCGCCGCGGTGGCAGACGATGGCGGGCCCGCCACCGGCGCCCCGGTCCCAGGGTTTCAGCATGCCCGGCCGGTTGGTGCAGATGCCCAGAAGCGGAAGTACCAGAAGTGCCGCGATGATCTCGCGCCGCTCCTCGTGCCAGGCGACGATCTCGGCGCCCAGCCCGCGGATGCGCGCCACAAGTTCCGCGCCTATCAGCCGGTCGGGGCGCTCGCCCTCCCCCTCCCAGCACAGATGCACGATGTCGGGGCGGGCTGGGGCGGCATAGTCCACTGGGTCGGCACCGCGCGGCACCAGCACCGCCAGCGGCCACACGCAACCCGCATTGCGCAGCTCGGCAATCCACTCCACCACGAAACTGCCGATGGCGGCGAAGCGGAAGTCCTGCGCCTTCAGCCGCTCGACGACCAGCGGGCCGGCGCGTTCGTCCTTCAGCTCGATGTAGAGGCCGGTTCCGGTTTCCTGCGCAAGCGCGATGACGTCGTCGAGCACCGGCATCCGTTCGTCATCTTCGAGCACCGCCTTGTGCAGTTCGGCCAGCGGCGTCTCGGCGATCACGTCGCTTCGATCGGCCAGACGGGTCAGGTCGGCGTCATGGATGACCACCGGCACGCTATCGGCAGTCACGCGCAAATCGATCTCCCACATCTCGGCACCAAGCTCGTGGGCGGTGCGGAAGGCGGCAAGCGTGTTCTCGGGCGCGTGATCCGAGGCGCCGCGATGGGCGATTGTGACCGGGGCGGCGCGGGCGACGGCCTCGGGCCAGCCGAAACGGCGGCAAAACTCCGCGATGCGGTCGGCAAATCTGCTCATCAATCCGTCCGTATCCGCTTGCCCTGCGCATCAAAGAGGAGGGCCTTGCCGGTGTCCACGCCCCAGCCCACCACCTCGCCCATCGTCGCCTGCGGGGCGTCGGCCGACTGGATCGAACGCAGGATGCCGCCGCCCGGCAGTGTCACGTCATAGAGAATCTCGCGCCCCTGGGTCTCGATGAAGGAGACCGTGCCGGTGACCGGCGCGCCGGCGCCGGGCTGGAAATGCTCGGGCCTCACGCCAAGGCGGGCTGGCCCGTCCGTGTCCTCGGGCAGCCCCGGGATCGGGATCTCTGTCTCTCCGGCCCGGAAGGCTCCGCCCTCCAGACGCCCCTCGAGAAAGGCGATCGGCGGATTGCCGAGAAAGCCCGCGACGAAATCGTCCACCGGGTCGCGATACATCTCGGCCGGCGGCGCGGTCTGGACGATGCGGCCCTCGCGCATGATGGCGATGCGGTCGCACATGCTCATCGCCTCGACCTGATCGTGGGTGACCAGGATCGCGGTGATGCCGGTTTCCTGCTGGATGCGGCGGATCTCCGAGCGCATCTCGAGCCTGAGCTTGGCGTCGAGGTTGGCCAGCGGCTCATCGAGCAGCAGAACCTGCGGACGGCGGATCAGCGCACGCGCCAGCGCCACCCGCTGCTGCTGACCGCCCGAAAGCTCGGCGGGGCGGCGGTCGAGATAGGGGCCGATCTGCACCAGATCGGCCATTTCCGCGACCTTGCGGCGGATGTCCTCGCGGCTCTCGCGGCGCACCTTCAGCGGAAAGCCGATGTTCTCGGCCACGTTCATGTGCGGATAAAGCGCATAGGACTGGAACACCACGCCCACGCCGCGGTCCTGGCTGGTGGTGGCGGTGACGTCGCGCCCGTCGAACAGAAGCCGGCCCTCGTCCATCCGGTGGATGCCGCAGATGGCGAAGAGCGTGGTGGACTTGCCGCAGCCCGAAGGCCCCAGCAGCGCCAGCATCTCGCCGTCCTTCACGGTGAGGTTCATCTTCTCGATCACC
>RFIR01000555.1 GCA_003695135.1 Alphaproteobacteria bacterium
GCCGCCTCCAGCACCGCGCGCAGCAGCGCCAGCGCGCCGCGCTCGGCCTGCAGCCGCGCCTCGGCCGCCTTCAGATGCAGGTCCTGCAGCTGCTCGGCCAGCCCCGAGAGCAGCAGGTTGAGCTCCGCCTCGCTGCGCGCCAGCGCCTCGGCCGCGCCGGCCTCGTAGCCCCGGGCATGCGCCTCGCTGCGCGCCCGCGCCAGCGCCCGCTCGTGCTCGGCCGGCGAAATCCCGCCGCGGCCCGCCTGTGGGGCAGGGGCAAAGGTCTCCAGTCTCAGCGCCGCACTCATGCCACGGCCTCCTCCTCCTCCTCGCTGCGATCGCTTTCAAGCCAGTTGCGCAGCACCTCCACGCTTTCCTCGGCCCGCGATTCCACCGCCTCGCGCAGCTTCATGCGCCGCCGCTCCGATTCGGCGCTGGCCGGCTCGAGGATTTCCTGGGAGGCCTCCATCGAGGCCGCGGCGATGTCCTCGGAGCCCTCCAGCAGCCCCGGCGCCGCTGCCTCGATCTCGTCCTCCGGCCCGGCATCGGGGTCGGGGGCGGGGGCGGCGCGCAGGAGCGGGCGCAGCACGAACAGCCCCAGCACCAGCGCCACCAGCGCCAGCACGCCGAGCTGGATCAGCGTCATCGCATTGAGCGCGAGACGCGCGCCGAGCCCGGGTTCGGCGACGGTGCCGAGCTCGGGCGGCGGGGTGAATTCCAGGCTGGAGACGGTGACCACATCGCCGCGCTCGGCATTGAAGCCGATCGCCGCCTTGACCAGCGTCTCCAGCTCGGCCAGCTCCTCGGCCGGGCGCGGCGCCCAGCTGCGGGTGCCGTCGGCGGCGATGGTCTCGATGCCGTCCACCAGCACCGCCACCGCGATCTTCTTCACGTCGCCCGGCATGCGCACCCGCTCGCGCCGGACCTCGGAGACCTCGAAATTGGTGCGCTCGCGCGTCTCGGTGGCATTGCGCTTGCCCGGCGGGGTGGCCTCGGTCTTGGCGGCGTCGGGCAGGTTGGAGGCGATGGTCAGCCCCGGCGTGGTGCCCTCGGCGGTCTCGCTCTTCTCCTGGCTGTCGGTGGCCACCGCCACCCGGCTGTCGGGGTCGATCACCCGCTCGGAGATGGTCTCGCTCTCCATCACCGTCTCCACCGTGACCTCGACCACCGCCTTGCCCTCGCCCACCCGCGCCGCCATCAGCCGCTCGAGCTTTCCCTTGATCTCGGCGGCGCGGTCGGGGCCGGCGTCGAGCGCGCGCCGGGCCGGGCTGTCCTCGCCCGGGCGCAACAGCACGCCTGCCACCGCGTCGATCACCGTCACCTGCTCGGGGGCGAGCCCGGCCACCGCCGAGGCGACCAGATGCCGCGCCGCCTCGGCCCGGGCCATGTCGACCGGCCCGGCCCGCCCGGTCAGCGTCACCGAGGCGGTGGGCACCACGTCGCGCTGGAAGGGGCGGCGGGGCGGGTTGGCGATATGGACCCGCGCGGCGCGGATGCCCGGTTCGGCCAAGAGGGTGCGGGCCAGCTCGCCCTCCTTGGCGCGCCAGTAGGTGGCATCGAACATCTCCGAGGTGGTGCCGAAGCCCGACAAATTGTCGAGCAGCTCGTATCCGGCCGGGCCGGTGGCGGGCAGCCCCTCGCCGGCCAGGGCCAGGCGCAGCCGGTCGCGTTCGCCGTCGGGGACATAGATCGCGGTGCCGTCGAGCCGGTAGGCGACGCCGCGGGCATCGAGCGCGGCGATCACCTCGGCCGCGGCCGGCCCGTCGAGCCCGGCATAGAGCAGCGACATCGAGGGCTGGGTGGCCACCCGCACCAGCCAGGCGAGCACGACGGCGAACCCGGCCACGGCCAGGATCAGCACGGCGCGCTGGCGATTGTCCATCGCCGCCCAGGAAGAGACCAGTCGCTGCACGGGGCGGGGCGCTCTCTCATGACGGGGTACCGTTCTGGTCCCCCTTCGTTCCGGCAGCGATATTCGGCACGTCACACTTAACATTAAGTTAGTCTGTGCCCGCTTAGATGCGGCCTGCGAGACGAACTGCGGGACGAAGGCCGGTCGGAGGCAGGTTCATGGCAGATGCGGTGGCCGAGGAAGCCGAGGTCCCGCCGGCACCGAAGGCGGGCGGCAAGGGTCTGATCATCGGTCTGGCGCTGGCGCTGGTGCTGGGCGGGGCGGGCTTCTATGCCGGCTGGTCGGGGCTGGTGCCGCTGCCCTTCGGCCCTGCGGCCGAGGCGCCGGGGCATGAAAAGCCGAAGCTCAAGCCGCTGGGCAAGCTCGCCTTCCTGCCGCTGGGCGAGGTGGTGATCACCCTGGGCACGCGGGCGCATGCGCGGGTGCTGAAGGTCAATGCCGAGCTCGAGATCGCGCCCGAATACGAGGCCGATGTCATTCTGCTGCGCCCGCGCATCCTCGATGTGGTCAACACCTATCTGCGCGCGGTGGAGGTGGCGGATCTGGAAAACCCCGCCGCCATGCCGCGGCTGCGCGCCCAGCTGTTGCGCCGGGTGCAGGTGGTGGCCGGAGAGGGGCGGGTGCGCGATTTCCTGATCACCGAATTCGTTCTGAACTGAGGAGGCGAGATGGCGCTTGTTGCGGATGGACTGATCGCGGCCGCGGCGCTGGTGGCGGCGATCTACTGCCTGGTGCTGTCGCGGCGCGTGCGCCGGCTGGCCGATCTCGATGGCGGGCTGGGCGCGGCCATCGCCCAGCTCAACGCCCAGGTCGAGGGCATGCGCGCGGCGCTGGAGGCGGCCAAGCGCACCTCCTCCGGCTCGGTGCGCGAGCTGCGCGAGCTGACCCGGCGGGCCGAGGCGGCGCAGGGCCGGCTGGAGCTGCTGCTGGCCACGCTGCATGAGGGCGGGCCGGCGCCGGCGCGCCCGCGCCCGGCACGGCGCACCCGCTGGGAGGAGGAGATCGAGGCCGAGGAC
>RFIR01000556.1 GCA_003695135.1 Alphaproteobacteria bacterium
CGGCGAAGTTTGTTCCTGATTTTCACCTGTTTGGTAAATATTGATTTGGGAATTATTTTCTAATTACTTTACACGCGCGCGATGCACATTGGCAGAAAACGTGTCTCGCCTGGGATGCCCCGTCGCGCCGGAGTTTCGCAGGACTCTCTCGCAATCAATATTTGCCTATCAACAGTGAAAACAATCACAACATATCCGGCGCCGCATTGCGCCTCCGCCCGAGCGCAACGCCCGGGTCCGGCCGACGGGGTTCTTCATGAGGCTTTTCGATGCAATCGCCCGATCGCCATGTTTTGATCCACAGCGAATATTCGCAGGCATCGTTGGCGCAGCATGTCGCCCCTTCCGGGGCCGAAGGGTGGCAACCGGCGCCCTCGGCCGCATCGGTACCGCGCGCCCGGCTTCGGCGGCCATCCCGTCACGCCTGCAAAGACAGAGCCGCCAGAGTGTGCTTGCACCCTGGCGGCCTGCTACCCACCCGTGAACACCTACGCAAAATTCACCAATGCAGTTTCACCACGCACATGCGCGGCCGGTGCGTCGATCACCGCCTGCTCAGCGCCCCATGAAGGTCTGACGCGCATTGATGCGGCGATTGAGCACCCGGTTGCGCCGGTTGCGGATGATCTCGCGCCGTCGCTCGACGCGACGGATGCGCTCGGCCCGGGTGATCCGCGGACGCACGAACCGGTTCACCACCACCGTGCGGCGATGCACGACCCGCGGACGATAATACGGCCGGTAGACATAGCGGTTGACCACACGGGGGCGCGGGAAATAGACGCGCGGCACCGGCACATAGACCCGCGGGCGCACCACAACACGCGGCCGGTAACGAGGCCGGGGATAATAATGATGGTGGTTGACCGCATCGTCGATGATTGCCAGCGCGGCGACCCCGGCCAGCACGCCCACGAACAGCTCGCCGCCATTGACATCGGCCCTGGCGGGGCTGGTTGTCACGCTCGACAGGCCGAGCCCGGCGGTCAGCGCAAGGGCCGTCAGCTGCTTGAACATGTCAGACCTCCTGAATCCGATTGCACCCTTGGAACGCACCACCGCGCGCATTCCGTCGCGCAATGTTTCGCCTGCCTTCGTTCCCGGGCGCGCCGGCAGTGCTGGACGGCTGCAGGACGCTCATGTATAGGCTGCCCCATGACGGCGACCCTGAAGATTCCGTTTCGAATTACCGGCCCGGCGCGCTAGAACCGCAGCCGCCGGAACCCTGGCGCCCGTCCGCGCCGCTTTCTCACGCCCGATACACCCTGTCACGGACCATCAAGATGTGTGCCGAAACGCCCGACTACAAGGAAACCGTCTTTCTGCCTCACACGAATTTTCCCATGCGTGCGGGGCTGCCCAGGCGCGAGCCGGACTGGCTGGCCCGCTGGGAGACGCTGAAGATCTACGACCGGCTGCGCGCGAAGCCGGGGCGGCCTTCCTTCGTGCTGCATGACGGACCGCCCTATGCCAACGGGCATCTGCATATCGGGCACGCGCTGAACAAGATCCTCAAGGACATCGTGGTCCGCTCGCAGCAGATGCTGGGGCATGACAGCCGCTTCGTGCCGGGCTGGGACTGTCACGGCCTGCCCATCGAGTGGAAGATCGAGGAGCAGTACCGGGCGAAGGGCAAGTCCAAGGATGACGTGCCGGTGCTGGAGCTGCGCGCCGAGTGCCGGCGCTTCGCCGAGCACTGGATCGAGGTCCAGCGCGCGGAATTCAAGCGCCTGGGCGTGATCGGCAACTGGGACGATCCCTATCTGACCATGGATTTCCATGCCGAGGCGGTGATCGCGGCGGAGTTCATGAAGTTCGTGATGAACGGCACGCTCTATCAGGGCTCAAAGCCGGTGATGTGGTCGCCGGTGGAAAAGACCGCTCTGGCCGAGGCCGAAGTCGAATATCACGACCATCAGAGCCAGACCGTCTGGGTAAGGTTCCCGGTGGTGGCCTTTTCGGGGCCGGCCGAACGCGACATCTTCACGAAGAAGCCCACCCATGTGGTGATCTGGACCACCACCGCCTGGACACTGCCGCAAAACCGGGCGATCTGCTTCAACCCCGACATCTCCTACGGGCTTTACGAGGTGATCGGCCGGCCCGAGGAATGCTGGGCCCGCATCGGCGAGCGCCTGATCCTGGCCGATGCGCTGGCGCCGGAGACCTTCGCCCGGGCGCGGCTGAAGGGCGAGGGCATCGAGGGGCTGGACGGGCGCTTGGTCCGGCGGCTGTGCGATGTGACGGCCGAGGATCTGGCCGCGATCACCTGCGCCCATCCCCTGCGCGGGGCGGAAGGGGCCGGGGGCGAGTGGGATTACGACGTGCCGATGCTGCCCGGCGAGCACGTCACCGACGATGCCGGCACCGGCTTCGTGCACACCGCCCCCAGCCATGGCGCCGACGATTACGAGATCGGCCGCAGATACGGCCTGCCGATGACCTTCAATGTCGAGGAGGATGGCAGCTTCCGGGCCGATCTGCCGCTGTTCGGCGGCGCGGTGATCTTCGACCAGAAGGGCCGCGAGGGCGATGCCAACCGCCGCGTGATCGACAAGCTGATCGAGCTGGGCGCGCTGCTCGCGCGCGGGCGCATCACCCATTCCTATCCGCACAGCTGGCGGTCGAAGGCGCCGCTGATCTTCCGCAACACGCCGCAATGGTTCGCGGCCATCGACCTGCCGCTCGATGACGGGCTGGGCGAATACGGGGACACGATCCGCGCCCGGGCGCTCGCCTCCATCGACCGGCTGGTGCGGTTCACTCCGGCCACGGGCCGCAACCGGCTGCGCGCGATGATCGAGGCGCGCCCCGACTGGGTGCTGAGCCGCCAGCGCGCCTGGGGCGTGCCGATGACCTGCTTCGTGAAGAAGGGAGCGAAGCCCGACGATCCGGACTTCCTGCTGCGCGACGCGGCGGTCAATGCCCGCATCGTCGCCGCCTTCGAGGCCGAGGGGGCGGACGCCTGGTATCGCGAGGGCGCCAAGGCGCGGTTTCTGGGCAACGACCATGACCCGGAGACGTGGGAGCAGGTCTTCGACATCCTCGATGTGTGGTTCGATTCCGGCTCGACCCACGCCTTCGTGCTGCGCGACCGTCCCGACGGCACGCCCGACGGCATCGCCGATCTCTATCTGGAGGGCACCGACCAGCATCGCGGCTGGTTCCATTCCTCGCTGCTGCAGGGTTGCGGCACCATCGGGCGCGCGCCCTATCGCGGCGTGCTGACCCATGGCTTCACGCTGGACGAGAACGGCGAGAAGATGTCGAAATCGCGCGGCAACACCGTGGAGCCGCAGAAGGTGATCGCGCAATATGGCGCCGACATCCTGCGGCTGTGGGTGGCGCAGACCGACTACACCGCCGATCAGCGCATCGGGCCGGAGATCCTCAAGGGCGTGGCCGACAGCTACCGGCGCATGCGCAACACGCTGCGCTTCCTGCTGGGTGCGCTGTCGGGCTTCGAGGAAACCGAGCGGGTGGCGGCCGACGAGATGCCGGAGCTGGAGCGCTGGGTGCTGCACCGCATGGCCGAGATCGACGCCATGCTGCGCCGCGGCTATGAGGACTATGCCTTCCAGCGCGTGTTCCACGAGCTGTTCCGCTTCTGCACCTCCGATCTCTCCGCCTTCTATTTCGACATCCGCAAGGACGCGCTCTATTGCGACGCGCCCGACAGCCCGCGCCGCCGTGCCTGCCGCACCGTGCTCGACCTCCTGTTCCACCGGCTGAGCACCTGGCTGGCGCCGATCCTGGTCTTCACCGCCGAGGAGGTGTGGCTGGAGCGGTTCCCCGGCGCGGACTCCTCGGTGCATCTGCAGGATTTCCCCGCCACCCCGGCCGAATGGCGCGACGACGCGCTCGCCGCGCGCTGGGCGCAGATCCGCGCCGCGCGCCGGGTGGTGACCGGGGCGCTGGAGATCGAGCGCCGCGAGAAGCGCATCGGCTCCAGCCTCGAGGCCGCGCCGGTGGTGCATGTCGAGGATGCCGGCCTGCGCGCGATGCTGGCCGAGGCCGGTTTCGCCGATCTCTGCATCACCTCGGCCGTGACGCTGACCGGTGCGCCGGCGCCCGGGGACGCCTTCCGGCTGGAGGACGTGCCGGGCATCGCGGTGGTCCCGCAAAGGGCCGAGGGCGCCAAATGCGCCCGCTGCTGGAAGGTGCTGCCCGATGTCGGCACGCATGCCCATGCCCAGACCTGCGCGCGCTGCGATGCGGTGCTGGGGGAGATGGCGGCGGCGTGAGGGGAATACAAACCCGCTCGGAACGGCCCATCGGGAACTGATCCGGCCAGGCCTCACCGCCCGATCAGCAACTGCAGATCCATCGTGGCACGCATCTGCGACAGCCTGTGAAATGCCGAACCGAGCAGATCGGCGGGGGTGGGCGTCCCCCCGCCCTGCGCCTTGTCGCCCAGATCCGCGGCGAAGGCCAGAACCGCGACATGCGCGCCGGCGGTGGCGAGCACGTCGAATTGCCGTTCTCCGGGCAGCAGATCGTCGAGGGGCTTCTTGACCACGAAGGACCGGATGGTGCCGAGAAGCGGGCCGAACCGTGCCACGGCGTCCTCTGCCTCGGCTGCCGTGCGATAGGGGATGAGCAGCGC
>RFIR01000557.1 GCA_003695135.1 Alphaproteobacteria bacterium
GAAAATGCCCGATCAGGCGAACCACCAGCGCTTGGCCATGCGCATGTTGTCCATCGGCCAGACATTGCCGATATCCGGCCCGTGGGCGAGCCTGGCCGAGGCGGCATCGACCCAGTTGGCATACATCGGCACCACCACGCCGCCCTCGTCGCGGACGATCAGCTGCATCTCGTGATAGATCTCGCGCCGCTTGTTGCTGTCGAGCTCGGCGCGGGCCTCGTAGAGCAGCTTGTTGAAGCGCTCATTGTCCCAATAGGTGTCGTTCCACGGCACGCCCTTCTCATAGGCGGTGGAGAACATCCAGTCCTCGGTCGCCCGGCCCGACCAGAAGCAGGCGCAGAACGGCTTCTTCAGCCAGACATTCGACCAGTAGCCATCGGCGGGTTCGCGGACCACGTTGATGTTGATCCCCGCCGCCGCGGCCGAGGCCTGGTAGAGCTGCGCGGCATCGACCGCGCCCACGAAGGCGGCGTCGGAGGCCGAGAGGTTGATGTCGAGGCTGCTGAGCCCGGCCTTCTTGAGGTAGAACTTCGCCTTGTCGGGGTCGTATTCACGCTGCGGCAGATCGGCGGCGTAGTACCGGTTGGCCGGCCCGATCGGATGGTCGTTGGCCACCGCACCGTGCCCCTGCAGGATCTTGTCCACCATCTCCTGCCGCTTGACGGCATGCTTGATCGCGAGGCGCACGTTGTTGTCGTCATAGGGCGCGGTGTTGGTGTGCATGGGGAAGGTGAAGTGCTGGTTGCCCGTCACCTCGAAGATCTTCACGTTCGGGTTGCGCCGCATCAGCGCTTCGGTCTTGAAGTCGATGCGCACGATGGCGTCGACCTGATTGGTCATCAGCGCGTTCATGCGCGCCGAGCCGTCATTGATCGCGATCGCCTCGACCGAATCGAACCAGCCGGCATCGTCCTTGTAGTAGTTCTCGTAGCGCGAGGTGATGGTCCGCACGCCGGGCTCGAAGCCCTCGTTGCGATAGGGGCCGGTGCCGATGCCCTTGGCGATGCTTTCCTCGATCATGCCGGCCGGATGGATCAGGATGTGGTAGTCCGACAGCAGATAGGGCAGGTCGGCATTGCCGCGTTCGAGGATCAGCTGGACCTGATGGCTGCCGAGCTTCTTCATCTCCTTGATCGCGGCGATGATCGGCTTGGCCGGCGACTTGGAGCCTTCCTCGACATGGATGGCCAGGGTCTCCAGCACGTCGTCGGCGCCGAAATCCTTGCCGTTGTGGAAGGTCACGCCCTTGCGCAGGTTGAAGGTCCAGACCTTGGCGTCGGGGCTGGCTTCCCAGCTTTCGGCCAGCTCGCCCTTCAGCGTGCCGTCGGCGCCGATCTCGGTCAGGCAGTCGAAGACGCAGCCCTGGCCCATGAACTGCATGTAGGCGTCCGACTGGGTGCGCCCGTCCCAGCTGTCGGAGGTGTTGGCGCCCGAAAGCCCCACCCGCAGCGTGCCGCCGCGCTGGGGGGCGGCCTCGCTGCGTAGCGGCAGCCCGGCGGTGGCCAGGATGCCCGCCGCGGCACCCGTTTTGAGCAGCCCGCGTCTGTCAAGCTTGAATGTCATGGTTCATCTCCCCTGATTTGGTTCGGTTTTTTCGATCATAGCGCATAAGCGCCGCGATGGGCGATCACATTCTGGCGCTGGCCGCATCGCCGATATTCTCCACGCCGCGTTGCTTGAGCAGATTGGTCAGCCAGTCGGGATCCATCTCCGGCACCGAGCTGAGCAGGAGATCGGTATAGGGATGGTGCGGCGGGGTGAACATCTCCGGCTTGGGGCCGGCCTCGACCACCTCGCCATTCTTCATCACCACCACCTCGTCGGCGATGGACCGGACCGTCGCCAGATCGTGGGTGATGAACATGTAGGCGAGCCCCAGCTCGCGCTGCAGCCGGTCGAGCAGCTTGAGGATGCCCTCGGCGACCAGCTGGTCGAGCGCCGAGGTGACCTCGTCGCAGATGATGAATTCCGGCTCGGCCGCCAGCGCGCGGGCGATGCCGATGCGCTGCTTCTGCCCGCCCGACAGCTCGGGCGGGAAGCGGTTGTAGAACTCCGACGGCTCCATCTCGATCTGCTCGAGCAGCGCCTCGACCCGCCGCCGCCGCTCCGCGCCGCGCAGGCCGGTATAGAACTGCACCGGCCGGCCGAGGATCTCGGAGATCCGCACCTTGGGGTTCAGCGCGGTATCGGCCATCTGGTAGATCATCTGCGCCTGGCGCAGCTGATCGCGGCTGCGCTTGCGGTAATCGGGTGGCAGGGGCGTGCCGTTATGCAGGATCTGGCCCTTCGTCGGCGGCAGCAGCCCGGTGATGCAGCGCGCGACCGTGGACTTGCCCGAGCCCGATTCGCCCACCACCGCCACGGTGCGGCCCTTGTGGATGTCGAAGCTGACATCGAACAGCACCGGCGCCGCGCCATAGGAGGCCGAGACGTTCTGCACGCTGATCACCGGCACCTCGGTCGGCGGGGCGGGCGGCTTGGGCGGCGGGGCGAAGGTCCGCACCGCCCACAGCGATTTGGTGTATTCCTCGCGCGGATGGGCCAGCATGGTGCGGGTGTCGGCCTCCTCCACCTCGTCGCCGCGCAACAGAACCTTGATGCGGTCGGCCATCTGCGCGACCACCGCCAGATCATGGGTGATGTAGATCGCGGCGGTATTGTACTGCTCGACAATGTCGCGGATCGCCGCCAGCACCTCGATCTGGGTGGTGACGTCGAGCGCGGTGGTCGGCTCGTCGAAGATGATCATGTCCGGCCGGCACGACATCGCCATCGCCGTCATTGCCCGCTGCAGCTGGCCGCCCGAGACCTGATGGGGATAGCGAAAGCCGATATGTTCGGGGTCGGGCAGGCGCAGCCTCCGGTAGAGCTCGATGGCATCGGCCCGGCTTTCGGCCACCGACATCACGTGATGGATCATCGGCCCCTCGGTGTGCTGGTCGATGATCTTGTGGGCGGGGTTGAAGCTCGCTGCCGCCGATTGCGCGACATAGGCGATGCGCCGGCCCAGGATCCGCCGCCGCCGCGCCGGGGAGATGTTGCGCAGGTCGATGCCGTCGAACTCGATGGTGCCGTCGGTGATGCGGCAGCCATCGCGGGTAAAGCCCATGCAGGCCAGCCCGATGGTGGACTTGCCGGCCCCCGATTCGCCGATCAGCCCCAGCACCTCGCCCCTGTGCAGGTCGAGATCGATGCCATGCACGATCTCGTTCCACCTGTCCTCCGAGCGGCCCTCGATGCGGAGCCCGCGGACCGTTACCAGCAGCTCGGCCTCGCTCACCCACTCACTCCTTCAGCCCGCTGGCGCGATGCAGCATCCAGTCGACCACGAAATTCACCGACACCGTCAGAAGCGCGATGGCGCCCGCGGCCATCAGCGGCAGCGAGGCGGTCAGCGGCGCGAACACCGCGTAGTTGATGAACTGGGACAGGTCGCGCACCATCGAGCCCCAGTCGGCCAGAGGCGGCTGGATACCGAGCCCCAGGAAGCTCAGCGCCGCGATCAGCAGGAAGACGAAGCAGAACCGCATGCCGAACTCGGCGATCAGCGGCGGGGTGGCGTTGGGCAGGATCTCGCGGAAGATCAGATAGCCCAACCCCTCGCCGCGCAGCTTGGCCGCCTCGATATAGTCCATCACCACGATGTTGCCGGCCACGGCGCGGGACAGGCGGAAGACGCGGGTCGAATCGAGCACCGCGATCACCAGGATCATGTTGATGGTCGACTGGCCGAAGATGGTGATCAGCAAAAGCGCGAAGATCAGCTGCGGGATCGCCATCAGCGCGTCCACCGTGCGCGACAGGAGCTGGTCGAGCCAGCCGCCGACGGTGGCGGCCAGAAAGCCGGCAATCGCGCCCAGCAGGAAGGCGAGCACCGTGGTCAGGAAGGCGATGCCGATGGTGTTGCGCCCGCCATAGATCAGCCGGGTCAGCAGGTCGCGCCCGATCTGGTCGGTGCCCAGCAGGAAGCGCGGGTCGTCGCCCGGCAGGGCGTTGAACTTGTCGAAGACCTCCGCCTCGCCATAGGGCGCAATGACGGGCGCGAACAGCGCGGCCGAGACATAGATGATGATCATCAGCAGGCCGAACGAGGCCACGAGCGGCATGGTGCGAAACAGAAGCTTGCCCGGCCGCGGCAGCACCGCGATCAGCGCGGCGCGGAACAGCCATGACGCGGCCGCCGCTACGACGAGGATGCCGACAATGTAGAGAAGTGTCGTCATGCTCTCACTTCGGATGCCGCAGCCGCGGGTTGGACAGGATCGACAACACATCCGCGGTCAGGTTCAGCAGGATGTAGGTCGCCGCGAAGATCAGGCAGCAGGCCTGCACGATCGGAATGTCGCGGATCTTGACGCTGTCGACGAAAAGCTGGCCGACCCCGGGATAGACGAACACCACCTCGACCACCACCACGCCGGTGATCAGATAGGCGAGGTTGAGCGCGATCACGTTGATGATCGGCGCCAGCGCATTGGGCAGGGCATGGTGCACGATCACCCGCGCGGGCGAGACACCCTTCAGCCGCGCCATCTCGATATAGGGCGAGGCCAGCAGGTTGATGATCGCCGCCCGCGTCATGCGCATCATGTGCGCGGTCACCACCAGCGTCAGCGTCAGTGCCGGCAGCATGGTGCGCTGCAACCGGGTCCAGAAATCGAGATCCGGCGAGACGTTGGACAGCGAGTCGAAGACCGGATTCACCACCGCAAGGAACAGGATCAGGATATAGGCGAGGAAGAATTCCGGTGAGGAGATCGAGGTCAGCGTGGCGACATTGGCGACGCGGTCGAAGACCGAATTGCGATAAAGCGCGGCCAGCACGCCCAGCCCCACCGCCAGCGGCACCGCGATGGCGGCCGCGACCCCGGCGAGAAACAGCGTGTTGAGAAAACGCTGGCCCAGCAGCTCGGCTACCGGGCGCTTGTTGCCGAAGGAGGTGCCGAAATCGCCCTGCAGCGCCCCGCCCAGCCAGCTGAGGTAGCGCTGGACCATGGGCTGGTCGAGGCCGAGCTCGCGCCGGATGGCGGCGACGGCCTCCTCGGTCGCGCCCTGTCCGAGGATTTCCTGGGCGAAATCGCCCGGCAGCAGATTGACGGCGAGAAAGATGATCAGCGAGACGACGAAAAGGGTGATCAGACCGAGGCCAAGCCGCTTTGCGATCAGCCGAAGCAGATCGAATCCGAATCCGGACAATGGCGCCTCTCCCCGTCGGTCATTTGCGACTTCGATGTCGCTTTTTGGCATGTTTGCGCCGACGTTAGGCTGCGTTGCCCGCACGGTCAAGGCAAAGCGCGACCGCTCCCCGCCGCTTCGACCGGGAGGGTCAGAAATCCTTCTGCCAGCCGATGCCGAGGCTGGAGCGGTCGGGGCCCGCCTCGCCCTCGATCCTGAGATTGTCGAAGATCTCGATCTCCACCGTCACCGAGCTTTCGCCCTCCTCGGCCAGCTCGCGTTTCGCGCCGACGAACACCCCCGGCGCCACGGTCTTGCCCAGCGTCACCGCGGTGGCGGTCTTGCCGGGGTCGATCTGCAGCACATCGACCCCCAGCGTGTCGCGCGCGGTGTCCAGCACGCCGCGATCGCCGCTGCGCAGCGTGTTGATGCCGGCGGCAAGCTGCAGCGCCTGGGCCGGGGTCAGCGCCTGCCTGGCGGTGCCGAACAGGAGCCGCGGCAGCACCTCGTCCTCCGGCATCGCGGGCAGCGAGGAGAATCTGATCTTCGGATCGGAGACCGGCCCGTGCAGCTCGATCCGGCCGGTGATGCCGTTGCCGGTCCGCTCCAGCACCGCATCGGCCAGCGGGTCGATCCGGGCGCCGCCAAGAAAGCGGAGCCGCCCCTCGACCATGTCGAAGCTCTTGCCGAGAAGGTCGAACCGGCCGCGCAGCTTCTCGATCACGCCGGTGAGGCGCGGTGACGCCGCCGTGCCCCCCACCTTGATGTCGGCGCGCCACTCGCTGTCGAGCCCGCGGCCGCGCACGAAGATGCCGTTTTCGGCGTGCAGCGTGATGTCGAGCGCGATCCGGCCCTCGGGCTCGGGCGGCTCGGGCGGGGTTTCCTGCCCCTTGATCCGCACCGGGCCGATGTCGAGGATCGAGGGCGGGCTGGCATCGACCAGCCGCACCTCGGCGCGGTCGATGGTGACCGGGCCGGTGATGCGCAGCGCATCGAGCGGGCCGGCGAGCGTCAGATCGGTGCTGATGCGCGCGGTCACATCGTCGCGGCGCACCAGGATCGCGCCCCTGGCGCTCAGGCTCGCCTCCAGCCGCCCGGCCGCGGTCAGCCGGGCGATGCCGGCAATCCGCCCATCCGATCCGTCCTTCGCCTGCAGGGTGACCGCGAAGGCGCCGGAGGGTTCCACCCGGCTGGTCGCGGTCAGCCCGGTCAGCACGGTACCGGCGGTGAGGTTCTGATAGCGCCCGCCGCTGACCGCCAGCCTGCCCGACAGCCGCGGCGCGGCGATGCTGCCGGCGATCTTCAGGTCGATCTCGCCCCTGCCGGTCAGCTCCTGATCGGGCAGCGGCACCAGCGCCCAGATATCGCCGATCTCGCCCGACCAGGCCAGCCGGCCGTCGAGCGCGCCGCCGCGCGGGATCTGCGGCAGCATGCCCCTCGGGCGCAGCGGCAGGTTCAGCATGGCCGTCAGCGGCGCGGCCGTCCCGGCGCGGATCTCGGCCTCGAGCCGGGCCAGCCGCCCGTCCCACTTCCCGCCCAGCTTCGCCGACGCCTCCTGCAGCGTGCCGTCGAGCGCGGCGAGGCGGAGGTGGTCGAGCGTGGCGGACATCTCGGCCCGTGCCCGGCCGGGCCTGGTGTCGAAGCGCGCCTCGGC
>RFIR01000085.1 GCA_003695135.1 Alphaproteobacteria bacterium
GGATGAATGGCCAGACCAATTCCATCCTGTGCCATGATCGCCACCCGCCGCGCCTGCGCCTTGTTCAGCGCCGCATCGGTGGCCACCACCACCAGCGTGGTGTTGTGCGGCGTGAACGCATCCCGCAGGCCCTTGGCCGGGGCGGCGAAGGGGTGCGGCGCCTTGCCGGGCAGGCCGAGCCCGCCGAACTCCTCGCCCCATTCGTGCAGCGCGGCACGGAAGTGCCGCGTGCCCGGGATCAGCACCGAGCCGCGCGGGTTGGTTGCGGCAAGCGCCCCAATGGTCCAGCCATTATCCGGATCGTGGAGTGATACCGAGCCGAGCCCGCCCTTTACCTCGGCCGTGGTCGCGCCAAGCCCGGCCCCGGCATTGCCGAGCGCGAAATCGGTCGACGCATTGCCAAGCGCCGCCTGCCCGAGCGCGCGATAGGGCAGGGGGCTGCCGGCGGCAGAGGGATCGGCGGCAAGCGGCAGGTCGAACAGGATCGCCGTCGGCACGATCGGCACGAGCGCATCGAGCAGCGCCAGGCCGATGCGCCGGTCGCGCAGCACCTCCATCACCCCGTCGGCGGCGGCCAGCCCGTAGGCGGAGCCGCCCGACAGCACCACCGCATGGGCGACCTGGTTGAACGCATCCGGCCCGATGGCGTCGAGCTCCCGCGTGCCGGGGCCGCCGCCGCGCACATCCGCCGCGGCGATGGCCGGCGCCTCGGGCAGAACGACCGTGGTGCCGGAGGCGTATTCCGGCGCCTCGGCATTGCCGACGAGGATCCCCGCCACATCGGTGATCAGGTTGCGCGGACCGGGGCGGGGGGCGGCCTGCATCAGTAACCTGCCTGCCGGTCGGCCAGATGCAGGAACGGCTCGCCGGCCTCGCCGCGCCGGATGTTCTCGGCGATCACCGCCGCCGCGGTGTCGTGCCGGGTCTCGGCGGCGATATGCGGGGTCACGGTGACGCGCGGATGGGCCCAGAACGGGTGGTCCTTCGGCAGCGGTTCGGTGCGGAACACGTCGAGCGTCGCATGCGCGATGTGACCGGCATCGAGCGCGGCGATGAGCGCCGCGTCGTCGATCAGCGTGCCGCGGGCGGGATTGACGATGCAGGCACCGCGGGGCAGCAGCGCCAGACGGTCGCGGTCCAGCAGGTTTTCCGTCGCGGCCGTCTGCGGCAGCAGCAGCACCAGGATTTCGGCCTGACGCAGTACCTTCTCCAGACCCTCCTCGCCGCAGTGACAGTTGACGCCGGGCAGATCCCGCTGCGACCGGCTCCAGCCCCAGATGCGGAATTTCAGCCGCGCCAGCGCCTCGGCACAGGCCGCACCCAGCGCGCCGAGACCCAGGATGCCGACCCGGCGCTCGCGTGCCAGCGGCGGGGCGACCGGATCCCAGATCCCCTCCCGGTTCAGGATGTGGCGGTCGAGACCGAGATGATAGCGCAGCACATGGCCGGTGACATATTCGACCATCCCCTCGCGCAGGCCGGGATCGACCATGCGCGTGAGCGGCACCGTCAGGGTCGGGTTCCCGATCACCCCCTCCACCCGGCCCACAGGCTCAGCACCGCCTTCAGCCCGGGAAGAACGGAAAAATCCTGCCACGGCCCCTTCGGCGAATGGATGACGTAATCGACCGGCCCGCCATCGGGCTCGGCGATCAGTTCGACATCGAGCCCGGCTTCGGCGAAGGCCGTGCGCAGCGCATCGTGCCAGCCTGCGACCTGATCGGCGGGAACATCGAGAAGCGCGCGCGGCATGGCGATCACCTCGGCTTGTGGACATGGGCGGACTGCACCAGCCCGAACGCGCCCATCAGCACCAGCATGGCCGAGCCGCCATAGGAGACCAGCGGCAGCGGCACGCCGACCACGGGGGCGAGCCCCATCACCATGGCCATGTTGATGGCGAAATAGAGAAAGAAGGTCGAGGCGATACCGCCTGTCAGCAGGGCGCCATAGCGGTTGCGGTTGCTGATGGCCGAGGCGATGCAGAACACCAGGATCAGCACGTAAAGCCCCAGGAGCGACAGCGAGCCGACGAAGCCGAATTCTTCCGACAGGGTGGTGAAGATGAAATCGGTATGTTTCTCGGGCAGGAAGTTCAGCCGGCTCTGCGTGCCCTGCATGAAGCCGCGCCCGGTCAGACCGCCCGAGCCCATGGCGATGGTCGACTGGGTGATGTGATAGCCCGCGCCCAGCGGATCGGAGGAGGGGTCGAGAAAGGTCTCGATGCGCTTGAACTGATAGTCGCGCAACAGCTGCCAGCTGGTGCCGTGCGAGAGCAGGACGGTGAAGATGACGGCGAAGCCGGCCAGCGCGGCGGCGGCGAAATACCACAGGCTGACCCCGGCCAGGAACATCACCATCGCAGCGCCCGCCAGCAAGAGCAGCGCCGTGCCGAGATCGGGCTGTACGAGTACCAGAACCACCGGCACCAGTGTCAGGATGACCGGCGCGATCACCCAGATCGGACGCGAGACCAGCTCCGGATCGAGCCAGTCGTAATACCGCGCAAGGATCATCACCAGCGCGATCTTCATCAGCTCCGAAGGCTGCAGCTGGAAGAAGCCGAGATCGATCCAGCGCTGGGCGCCCATGCCGACCGAACCCATCAGCTCCACCGCCACCAGAAGGGAGAGCGCGCCGAGATAGGCGAGCACCGACAGCCGCCGCCAGAACCGGATGTTGATCATCGCGATCACAAGCATCGCGGCAAAGCCGATGCCGAAGCGGATCATCTGACGCTGCGACCATGGCTGCA
The DNA here is from genome assembly GCA_003695135.1 of Alphaproteobacteria bacterium. Lineage (GTDB taxonomy): Bacteria > Pseudomonadota > Alphaproteobacteria > Rhodobacterales > Rhodobacteraceae > J013. The sequence goes on from RFIR01000085.1 coordinate 2,756, forward strand.
GCGAACCGCCGGCGACCGAATAGAGCATCAGGAAGCCGACACCGGCGATGGCGACCAAGAGCACCGCGATCGCCCAGTGAAAATGCAGGATCTTGGACAGGCCGCTCGGCACGCGCCCTTCTGCGGGATCGTAGAGACTCATGCCCGGTCCCTCTGCGGTGGCCGCGGCGAGGTCTCGGGCGTGGCGCGGCGCTTGCGAATCTCCGGCCGGACCTTTTCGGGATAGGCCGAAAGCGGCGCCGGCCCGCCATGGAGCGCGTAGAGCATGATGTCGCGCGCCACCGGTGCGGCCGCCCTGGCGCCGCCGCCGCCGTGCTCGATCACCACCGAGACCGCATAGCGCGGATCGGAGACCGGGGCATAGGCAACGAAGAGCGCGTGATCACGCCGCTCCCAGGGCAGATCCTCGTTGCGAAAGATGCCGGCACGCCGCTCGACTTCGGTAATCTGACGCACCTGGCTGGTGCCGGTCTTGCCGGACATGGCCAGCGACCGGTCGGCGATTCGCGCGGCATGGGCCGTGCCGCGCCGATGATTGACCGCGGCGCGCATGCCGTCGCGAATGTATTTCAGATGTTCGCCCGGAATCCCGAGATCGGGCGGCTCGGCCCGGGCGACGGGCACATCGTCGAAGGATTGCACCAGCCGCGGAACGATTGCCCGGCCGGTGGCCAGCCGCGCGGTCATGATCGCAAGCTGCATCGGCGAGGCGAGCACATAGCCCTGGCCGATGCCGGCATTGACGCTGTCGCCGATCAGCCACGGGCTGCCGTGGACCCGCTCCTTCCATGCCTTGGTGGGCATCAGCCCCTCGGCGATGGCCGGCAGCGGCAGGGGCGGGCGGCTGCCGAGGCCCAGCCGCCGGGCCATGGCGGTGATCCGCTCGATGCCGACCCGCTGCGCCATCTCGTAATAATAGACGTCGCAGGATTCGCGCAGGCTGCGCCTGAGATCGACATGGCCGTGCCCCACACGCTTCCAGCAATGAAACCGCCGATTGCCGATCTTGATGTAGCCGGGGCACCACACCGTCTCGCCCGGCTTGACCAGCCCCGCCTCGAGCGCAGCCAGTGCGACCACCATCTTGAAGGTCGAACCCGGCGGATAGGCGCCCGATACCGGCTTGTCGGCCAGCGGCCGGTGCGGGTCGTTCAGCAGATTCTCCCAGTTCTCGGTGGAAATGCCGAAGACGAACAGGTTGGGGTCGAAGGTCGGTGTCGAAGCCAGCGCCAGGATGGAGCCGTCGCGCACATCCATCACCACCGCCGAACCGGCTTCGCCGGCCAGCCGGGTCAGCGCATAGCGCTGCAGCGGCAGATCGAGGGTGAGCTGCACGTTCTGCCCCGCCTTGCCCTCGTTGCGGTCGAGCTCGCGCATCACCCGGCCGAGCGAGTTCACCTCGATGCGGCTGATCCCGGCCTGGCCGCGAAGCGCCCGTTCCAGACGGCGCTCGACCCCGGTCTTGCCGATCTGGAAGCGCGGGATCTGCAGCAGCGGGTCCGGGGTCGCCTGCCGCTTGAGATCGCGCTCGCTGACCGGTCCGACATAGCCGACCACATGCGCGGTCGCGTCGCCTTCGGGGTAGAAGCGCGTCAGACCCACCTCGGGAATGATGCCCGACAGTACCGGGCTGTTGGCGGCCACGCGGGCGAAATCCTCCCAGTCCAGACGCTCGGCCACGGTGACGGGGACGAAGGCGCTCTTCTGGCTGACCTCCTTCAGCACGCGGCTGCGCTGGGCGTCGCCGATCTCGATGATGCGGCCCAGCTCGTCCAGCGCCCGTTCCGGGTCGCCGGCCTGCTCGCGGATCAGGACGATGCGGTAATTGGGCCGGTTGACCGCCAGCGGCCTGCCGGAACGGTCGAAGATCAGTCCGCGCGCCGGCGGGATCAGGCGGATGTTGATGCGATTCTCGTCGGCCAGCAGCCGGTAGCGGTCGGCCTGCTCGACCTGCAGCTGGTGCATGCGCCAGGCGAGCAGGCCGACCACGCCGAGCTTTGCGCCGAACAGCAGCACCGCCCGGCGGCCGATCCCGGCGCCCTGCCGGTCCGAATCGCGGATCAGCGCCATCAGAAACCGACCTCGACCAGCGGCGGTGCGTGCAGCGGCAGCACCAGGCGCTGGATGAACAGCACCGCCGGATAAAGCGCTGCCGTCAGCGCCGTATAGCTGAGCACGGCCATGGCCGGCGGCAGCGGGCCGAAACTGATCCAGAGCGCAAGACACTGCATAAGGCTCATAGCGGTGACGATCAGCGCGGCCAGCAGCCATTCGGCAAGAAACCCGTTGCGCCCCAGCCAGCCGCGCAGCCGGTCCATGAGCTCGGCCGCCGCCAGCAGGCAGAGCGTGCCGATGCCGAGCGGCGCGCCGCGCAGCAGTTCGGCGCCGAGGCTGACGGCCAGCAGCAGCGGCAGCGGCACCGCCTCGGGGCGGCGGATCATCCAGCCAAGCAGCACCAGCGTCACCAGATCGGGCATGGGCAGCGCCGCCGGCGCCAGCCCGGCCGGGGCCAGCGACAGCAGCAGGCAGAGCGCCGAGACCGCCACCACGGCAAGACGCAGGAGGGAAAGGACGAGAAGGCTTTGCCGTTCCATCTCAGCGCATCTCCGGCGCGATATCGGGGTCGGCGGCGATGGCCGGGGGCCGGCGGCTGGTCGGGGTGATCAGCGATCCGGGTCCCTCGATGGCCGGCACCGGGGCCGGGCGCAGGACACGGACGAATTCCAGCCGGCCGAAATCGGCCGCCAGCCGCACGCCGAGGCCGCCCGAGGGCAGCACGATCACCTCGCCCAGCAGCAGGTCCGGCGGCAGGACCGCACCATCGCCCGAGGTCACCACCCGGTCACCGGGGCGGATCTGGCCCGGTGCCTCGAGGAATTCCAGCCGCAGGACCTGGCTGTTGTCGCCGACCACGATCGCCCGCCTGCCCGAGGGTTTCAGCAGCACCGGCACCCGGCTGTTGGCATCGGTGAGGAAGATCACCCGCGCCGTCGACATCCCGACGCCCGAGATGCGGCCGATCAGCCCCAGCCCGTCCAGCACCGCCGCGCCGTCGCGCACCCCGTCGCGCTGGCCGATATTGATCAGCGCCGACTGGCGGAACGGTCCGCCGGAATCGGCCAGCACCTCGGCGGTGGTGAAGGTGTGGCGCGGCGAGATATGCACGTTGTTCAGCGCCCTGAGCCTTGCGTTTTCCTGCTCCAGCTGAAGCGCCGCCTCGCGCCAGCCGCGCAGGCGCTGCAGCTCGCGGCGCAGCTCCTCGTTCTGTTCGTAGACGCGGGTGTAGGACTGGAAATCGGCGATCATGGCGCTGATGCCGGCTATGGGACGCGCGGTCCATTCCAGCCCGGGCATCAGGCGGTCGGCCAGCGCCATGCGGATGCGTTCCACCCGCGGGCTGTCGATGCGCCACAGGACAAAGACGGCCAGACAGCCCAGCACTGCCGCGCCCAGGAACACCTGGCGCAGCGTCCTGCCAAGGCTGGGAACGCTGTCTTGCCGGACTGCCACCATCATCTCCCGCCGGCGGGGCGTCTGAACTCAGGCACCGTAATCGATAGCGTGCACCAGCTGCTTCTCGAATTCCAGCGCCTTTCCGGTCCCCAGCGCCACGCAGTTGAGCGATTCGTCGGCCACCGTGATGGCCAGCCCCGTCTGTTCGCGCAGCGCCATGTCGAGATCGCCCAGAAGCGCGCCGCCGCCGGTCAGCATCACCCCGCGATCGACGATGTCCGCGGCCAGATCGGGCGGGGTCGCCTCCAGCGCCGTCATCACCGCCTCGCAGATCTGCTGCACCGTCTCCGACAGCGCCTCGGCCACCTGTACCTGGCTGATCTCGGTCTCCTTGGGAACGCCGTTCAGAAGGTCGCGGCCGCGGATCTCCATGGTCAGGCCGCGCCCGTCCTCGGGCATGCGGGCCGTGCCGATCGAGGTCTTGATCCGCTCCGCCGTGGTGTCGCCCACCAGCAGGTTGTGCTGGCGGCGCAGATAGGAAACGATCGCCTCGTCCATGCGGTCGCCGCCGACGCGCACCGAGCGGGCATAGACGATGTCGCCGAGGCTGAGCACGGCGACCTCGGTGGTGCCGCCGCCGATATCGACCACCATCGAGCCGGTGGGATCGGTGATCGGCATGCCGGCGCCTATGGCCGCGGCGATGGGCTCGTAGATCAGCCCCGCCTTGCGCGCGCCGGCCTTCAGCACCGATTGCAGGATGGCGCGCTTTTCCACCGGTGTCGCGCCATGCGGCACGCAGACGATCACCTTGGGTTTCGACAGCGTCGAGCCGCGGCGCGCCTTCCTGATGAAGTGCTTGATCATTGCCTCGGCGACGTCGAAATCCGCGATCACGCCGTCGCGCATCGGCCGGATCGCCTCGATGGACCCCGGCGTGCGGCCGAGCATCTGCTTGGCATCCTCGCCCACCGCCAGCACTTCCTTGCGGCCGTTGCGCACGTGATAGGCAACCACCGAGGGTTCGTTCAGCACGATGCCGCGGCCCTTGACATAGACCAGCGTGTTCGCGGTTCCCAGATCGATGGCCATGTCCGAGGACAGAAGGCCGGACAGTCCCAGCATGCGTCTTACCCCAATGAAACCCGGACGGCCGGTCAGGCACCCCATTGCCATGCCGGCATCCGGCCCTGATTCATATTCGGCTCGGAATGCAAGTTAAAGACCATAAATCGGCCAGATTGCTGCTGGTTGCGGCGATTCAATGTTCGATATCTGCAAGGAATGAATTGTGCCAGGGTGCCGGCGCGGGGCAATCGGCTGCCCTGTGACCGGTTTCCACGCCGCGAAATGGGCAGTCCGGGAGGGATCCTGGGGGGCGGATTCGATGGCCGGGAGACGGCGCGCGCCTCCCGGACCGGGTGCTGACCGATCGGGCCGGATCAGGCGCTCAGCGCATCGGGCGCCGATTTCGAACGACGCACCATCAGCTTGTTGAGCGCATTCACATAGGCCTTGGCCGAGGCGACCACCGTATCGGTATCGGCGGACTGGCCGGCGGCGATCCTGCCCTCCTCGGCAAGCCGCACGCTGACGGTGGCCTGGGCGTCGGTGCCCTCGGTCACGGCATGGACCTGATAGAGCTCCAGCTTCGCCTCCGGATGCGGAACCAGCGCCTTGACCGCGTTGAAGGTGGCATCGACCGGGCCGTCTCCGGTGGCGTGTACCGATTTCGGCTCGCCATCGATCTCCAGCGTCAGGTCGGCGGTCTGCGGGCCTTCGGTGCCGCAGATCACCCGCAGCGCGCTGACCCGGATGCGTTCATTGGCGGCCGAGCTGGCCTCGACCTCCATCAGCGCCACGAGATCCTCGTCATAGACCTCCTTCTTGCGGTCCGCGAGCGCCTTGAAGCGCACGAACACGTCGCGCAGCTGGTTGTCGCCCAGCTCGTAACCCAGCGCCTCGAGCTTCTTGCGCAACGCGTGGCGGCCGGAATGCTTGCCCATGACCAGGTTCGATTCGCTCAGGCCCACATCCTCGGGCCGCATGATCTCGAAGGTCTGCGAATCCTTCAGCATGCCGTCCTGATGAATGCCGCTTTCATGGGCAAAGGCGTTCTTGCCCACCACCGCCTTGTTGAACTGGACCGGAAAGCCGCTGGCCGCGGCGACCATGCGGCTGGCCTGCATCAGCCTTGTGGTATCGACGCCGGTATGGAAGGGCATGATGTCGTGGCGCACCTTCAGCGCCATCACCACCTCCTCCAGCGCGGTGTTGCCGGCACGCTCGCCCAGCCCGTTGACCGTGCATTCGATCTGACGCGCGCCTGCCTCGACCGCGGCCAGCGCGTTGGCGGTGGCCATGCCCAGATCGTCATGGCAGTGGGTGGCGAAGACCACCTCGTCGGCGCCGGGCACGCGTTCGATCAGCATGCCGATCAGCGCCGCCGATTCGCGCGGCGCGGTATAGCCGACCGTGTCGGGGATGTTGATGGTGGTGGCGCCGGCCCTGATGGCGATCTCCACCACCCGGCACAGATAGTCATGCTCGGTGCGCGTGGCATCCATTGGCGACCACTGGACATTGTCACACAGGTTGCGCGCGTGGCTCACCGTTTCATGGATGCGTTCGGCCATCTGGTCCTGATCGAGCTTCGGGATCGCCCGATGCAGGGGCGAGGTGCCGATGAAGGTGTGGATACGCGGCCGGCGCGCATGCCTCACCGCCTCCCAGCAGCGGTCGATATCGCCGAACTGGGCGCGCGCCAGCCCGCAGATCACCGCCTGCCGGGCGCGCCGCGCGATTTCGGAAACGGCCTCGAAATCGCCTTCCGAGGCGATTGGAAAGCCGGCCTCGATGATGTCCACCCCCATCTCGTCGAGCAGCTCGGCAATGGCCAGCTTCTCTTCCAGCGTCATGGAGGCGCCGGGCGACTGCTCGCCGTCACGCAGGGTGGTATCGAAGATCAGGACGCGATCTGCATCGCGCTTGGAAGCCTTTGTCATGTCGGAAGTCCCGTTTTCCCGGATGTCTCGCGGCGCGGTCGCGTTTCCCCTGAGCGCGCGCGCCGTCCTCCCGGCACGCTCAGGGGCGGGTAAGGAGCAGCGGCAGCGGCAGGGACCATCCGTTCATGTTGCGCACTATAGCCGCCATGCGCTGGAAGGGAAGTGCTTTGTGTGCCTTGCGGATGTCGGTTGCGATTGACAGGCGCGGACCGATGCGGCCGAATGTGCCGCATGACCGATCCTGCCCCCCCGGCTGCGCGTTCCGGTGCATCGCGATGCCCAAGCCGTGCCTTCCGTGGTCTCGTACCGCTTGCCGGGCTGCTGATCGGCCTCGCCATCGCCGCGCCGCAGGCCCAGACCGTGGACGAGCTGATCGCGAAGAAGGGCTGCGCGGGATGCGACCTGCAGGATCTCTATCTGCGCGGGCTCGATATCGAGGGGGGCGATTTCTCGCATGCCGATCTGCGCGATGCCGATCTCAAGGAGGTCCGGCTGGTGGATACTCGCCTGATCGGGGCCGACCTGCGCCGGGTGGAGATCGAGCGCGCGGTGCTGGACGGTTCGGATTTCTCCGGGGCGCGGATGCAGCGGGCGGATCTGGAGAAGGCCCGCGCTGCCGGCGCCAGGTTCACCGAGGCGCGGATGCAGGGGGTCGATCTGGAAAAGCTTTCGGCACCGGGTGCGGATTTTTCCGGCGCCGATCTGCGCGACACGCTGATCAGGCGGGCGAATCTGAAGGGTGCCCGGTTCGTGGAGGCCGACATGCGCGATGCAGATCTGGAGCGCGCCGACCTCTCGGCTGCGGACATGACCGGGGTCCGGCTCGACCGGGCCGATCTCGATCGCGTCGATCTGCGCGGCGCGCGGTTGCGCAGGGCCTCGTTGCGCGAGGCGCGCCTGACCAGCGCCGATCTGGTCAGGGCCGATCTGCGCTCGGCCGATCTGCGCGGTGCGCGGCTGCACCGCACCGATTTCTCGGGCGCCGATCTCTCCGACGCGCGCGGCCTGCGCCAGCGCCAGCTCGATCATGCCTGCGGCGACGACGAAACCCTGCTGCCTTCCGGTCTGACCATTAAGAAGTGCACCGGCGGCCAATAGGCCGGGTTGCCGCCGGGACAGCAGCAGCCGGCGGTGTCGGGCCGGCGCCACGCACCGTTCGGCCCAGCCATCAAGAATAATTGTCAGGCCAAAATTTCCGGTCCGTCTCGGATACGATACCCGATGCGGACCGGACCTGATTGTCGCAAGCGACCCGTCCCGCGGGTTCTAGGGCAACCCGGGCGCCCATCGATGGGCTGCGGCCCGCACAGGGCCGGCCGCAGTGCTGGAACCGCGGCCGGAATCAGATGCCCGCCCTCAGGGGACGAGATCGTAGCGGTCGGCGTTCATCACCTTGGTCCATGCCGCGACGAAATCGTCGACGAACTTCCCTCCGGCGTCATCGCAGGCATAGACCTCCGACAGCGCGCGCAGCTGCGCGTTGGAGCCGAAGACGAGATCGACCCGCGTCCCGGTCCATTTCACATCCCCCGTGGCCCGGTCGCGCCCTTCATAGATGCCGGCCTGCTCGGCCGAGGGCGTCCATTCGATGCCCATGTCGGTGAGATTGACGAAGAAGTCGTTGCTCAGCACGCCGGGCCGATCGGTGAAGACGCCATGCTTTGACCCGCCGACATTGGTGCCCAGCATGCGCATGCCGCCGATCAGCACCGTCATCTCCGGCGCGGTCAGCCGCATCAGCTGGGCCTTGTCGACCAGCAGCTGCTCGGCCGGCACACCGTAATCGCGCTTGAGATAGTTGCGGAAGCCGTCCGCAACCGGCTCCAGCACCGCAAAGCTCTCGACATCGGTCTGCTCGGCGGTGGCATCCATGCGCCCCGGTGTGAACGGCACCGTGACCTGATAGCCGGCATCGGCGGCCGCCTTCTCGATGGCCGCACAGCCGCCCAGCACGATCAGATCGGCCAGCGAGACCCTCTTGCCGCCGGTCTGGGCGCCGTTGAACTCGGCCTGGATGTTCTCGAGCGTGTCCAGGACCCGGCGCAGCTGGATCGGCTGGTTGACCTCCCAGTCCTTCTGCGGCGCCAGCCGGATGCGCGCGCCATTGGCCCCGCCGCGGTAATCGGAGCCGCGGAAGGTGGCGGCAGAGGCCCAGGCGGTGGTGACCAGCTCGGAGACCGACAGGCCGGATTCGAGCAGTCTGGCCTTGAGCGCGGCGATGTCGCCGTCATCGACCAGCTCGTGATCGCAGGGCGGGATCGGGTCCTGCCAGATCAGGTCCTCCTCCGGCACATCCGGTCCCAGATAGCGCGTCTTCGGCCCCATGTCGCGATGGGTCAGCTTGAACCAGGCCCGCGCGAAGGCGTCGGCGAACTCGTCGGGATTGGCATGGAAGCGCCGGGCGATCTTTTCATAGACCGGGTCCATGCGCATCGCCATGTCGGCGGTGGTCATCATGGTGGTGACCTTCTCGGCCGGATTGTCGACCTGGGGCGCCTTGTCATCCTCGCTGACATTGACCGGCACCCATTGCCAGGCGCCCGAGGGGCTCTTGACCAGATCCCAGTCATAGCCGAAGAGCAGGTCGAAATAGCCCGTATCCCAGCGCGTCGGATTGGGGGTCCAGGCGCCCTCGATGCCGCTGCCGATCTGGTCGCGGCCCTTGCCCGAGCGGAAGCTCGACTTCCAGCCCAGCCCCATCTGCTCGATCGGCGCCGCCTCCGGCTCCGGCCCGACCAGCGCCGCGTCGCCGGCGCCATGCGCCTTGCCGAAGGTGTGCCCGCCCGCGGTCAGCGCCACGGTTTCCTCGTCATTCATCGCCATGCGGGCGAAGGTCTCGCGGATGTCGCGGCCGGCGGCGACGGCGCTGGGCTGGCCGTTCGGGCCTTCGGGATTGACGTAGATCAGCCCCATCTGCACCGCGGCCAGCGGGTTTTCCAGAGTGCGGTCGCCGGTATGGCGCTCATCGCCCAGCCATTCGGCCTCGGCTCCCCAATAGGTGTCCTCTTCCGGTTCCCACACATCGGGGCGGCCGCCGCCGAAGCCGAAGACCGGCCCGCCCATCGATTCGATCGCGACATTGCCGGCCAGGATCAGCAGATCGGCCCAGGACAGCTTGTTGCCGTATTTCTTCTTGATCGGCCACAGGAGCCGGCGCGCCTTGTCGAGATTGACATTGTCGGGCCAGGAGTTGAGCGGCGCGAAGCGCTGCTGGCCGGTGCCGGCCCCGCCGCGGCCGTCACCGATGCGGTAGGTGCCGGCCGCATGCCAGGCCATGCGGATGAAGAGCGGCCCGTAATGGCCGTAATCGGCCGGCCACCAGTCCTGGCTGTCCGTCATCAGGGCATGGAGGTCCTTCTTGACCGCATCGAGATCGAGCGTCCTGAACGCCTCGCGGTAGTTGTAGGCCGGTCCCATCGGGTCGGTGAGCGAGGAGTTCTGCGCCAGGATCTTCAGGTTCAGCTGGTCGGGCCACCAGTCCCGGATCGAACGCGCGCCGAGCCTGGCGTTTGAGATCGGGCAACCCGCTGCCGATCCGATATCGTTTCCGTCCATGATCACCTCCCGAAAGTCGTCAGGCCGGGCACAATGTCCTTCGGGTCGGATCCGTGCTGCAGCTGCAACGCCGCTCCCCACCCGCTTTGACAGGCCCCGCCGATTCACATGCCCTATGCCTAGGCGGGTGCGCCCGGCTGGGCAAGGGGTGTGGCAGGGGAATCGGCGTATTCGCCGCGGCGCGCGGGCGGTTCAGGTCGCCTTCGGGCCGATCAGGGCGCGCACCGCCGCCAGCGTTTCCGGATCGGCGGGGTCGAAGCGGCGCCAGCGCTTCATGCGGCTGCGAAACCAGCTGCGCTGGCGCCTGGCGTATTGATGGGTGGCGGTGATCGCCGCCTCTCGCGCGGCCTCCAGCGTCGTCTCGCCCAGAAGATGCGCCCGCAGCTGCGGCGCGCCCAGCGCCTGCATCGAGGGCAGATCGGGGTCGAGACGAAGATTGGCGCGCACTTCATCGAGCGCGCCGGCGGCCAGCATGGCATCGAAACGCGCGGCGATGCGTTCCCTCAGCGCCTCGCGTTCGGGATCGAGCAGGATGCCGAGCATGTCGGTGACAAGCGGCGGCGGCGTTTCGGCCTGCCAGGCCGAGAGCGGCTTGCCCGTCGCCTCCAGCACCTCCCAGGCCCGTTGCAGCCGCATCGGATTGGCGCGGTCGAGCCCGGCCAGCGTCTGCGGGTCGCGTTCGCTCAGAATAGACAGGAAGGCGGCCGCGCCGCCGGCGCGGCGCATCGCATTGCCGCGTGCGCGGATCGCCCCGGGGATGGGCGGGATCTCGGCCAGCCCCTCGGTCAGCGCGAGAAAGTAGAGCCCGGTGCCGCCGACGAAGACCGGCACCCGCCCGGCATGGGCCGGATCGGCCAGCAGGGCCGTCACCGCGCGCAGCCAGTGCCCGGCCGACCATTTCTCCTCCATGCCGACATGGCCGAACAGATGATGCGGCACCGCCCGCTCCATCGCCACATCGGGCCGGGCGGTGAGGATGCGCCAGCCGGCATAGACCTGCAGCGCATCGGCATTGACGACAAGCCCGCCGGTGGCGCGCGCGAGTTCGACCGCCAGTTCGGACTTGCCGCTGGCGGTGGGTCCGGCAATCAGGATCGGGCGGGTCACGCGGATGCCAGCGCCCGGGCGATGCGGGCGGCCAGGCGCGCATTGTTGCGGACAAGCGCGATGTTGGCGGCAAGCGCCCGGCCTTCGGAAAACTCGCCGATACGCGCGAGAAGGAAGGGGGTAAGCGCCTTGCCGGTGATGCCCTGCGCCTCCGCCTCCGCCTGGGCCTGCGCGATCATCGGCGCGATTTCGGCGGCCGGAATCTCGGCCTCGGCCGGGATCGGGTTGGCCACAAGCTGCCCGCCCGGCAGGCCAAGCGCGGCCCGCATGCGATGGGCTGCCGCGATCTCCCCCGGGTCTTCGGCGCGCAGCGGCGCGGGCAGGCCGCTGTCGCGCGACCAGAAGGCGGGGAAGGCATCGGTGCGATAGCCGATCACCGGCACGCCGAGCGTCTCCAGCACCTCCAGCGTGGCCGGCAGATCGAGGATCGCCTTGGCGCCGGCGGCGACCACGGTGACGGGGGTCTGCGCCAGCTCCTGCAGATCGGCGGAGATGTCGAAGCTGGTGGCCGCGCCGCGATGCACGCCGCCGATGCCGCCGGTGGCGA
>RFIR01000558.1 GCA_003695135.1 Alphaproteobacteria bacterium
GCGGTGATCTCGATCAGCTCCATGTCGTCGGAATGGCGCACCTCGCGGTGGCGGATGCCGGGCGGCTGCAGAACGCAGGAGCCCGCGCGCAGCATGTGCTCGCCTTCGCCTTCATATTCGAACACCACCCAGCCCTTCAACACATAGACCATCTGGAAGTCGAGATCATGGGTGTGCCAGGCGGCCGGGCTCTCCATCCCCGGCACGGCACGGATGACATGGGCGCCGTACCGGCCGCCCGTCGCCTCGGCAATGCCGAGCTGGCGGTATTCGAAGAAGGGCCGCAGCCCCGCACCGCGGAAGGGCGATGCGTCGGCATGGGAAATGGTGAAGGCCTGGTTCTTCCACATCCGGGTCATGGTGACGTCCCTCCCCTCCTCACAACGGAATATTGTCGTGCTTCTTCCACGGGTTTTCCAGCCTCTTGTTGCGCAGCGCGGCCAAGGGTGGATCGGCGCGCGGAAAAGGCCGGGGGTTCGGGGTCCCCTGCAAAACCCGGATGCAGGCGGGCATCCTGAATGCGCCAGGTTTCGGAGTGATGCTGTGTGCGGGCGCGTAACGTAATTGGAAGAGACCCCTGCAAAACACGGATGCCGGGGGATGCCCGGAATGCACACGGTCTTGCAGGGATCATGATCGCGCGCGCGTAAAGTAATTAGAAAATAATTCCCCAATCAATATTTAACAATCAACAGTGAAAACAATCACGACATGTCCGGCGCCGCATTTCGCGGCGCCCGAGCGCAATGACGGAGCCCTGTGAGCCGAGCAACCGCGTCACCATCGCAATCTATAACGGAATATTGTCGTGCTTCTTCCACGGGTTTTCCAGCTGCTTGTGGCGCAGCGCGGCGAAGGCCCGGCAGACGCGGCGGCGCGTCGAATGGGGCATGATCACGTCGTCGATGAAGCCCTTCTCGGCGGCGACGAAGGGGTTGGCGAAGCGGTCCTCGTATTCCTTCTGGCGCGCGGCGATCTTCTCGGCATCGCCAAGCTCGGAGCGGTAGAGGATTTCCACCGCCCCCTTTGCGCCCATCACCGCGATCTCGGCCGTCGGCCAGGCATAGTTGATGTCGCCACGCAGATGCTTGGATGCCATCACGTCATAGGCCCCGCCATAGGCCTTGCGGGTGATCACGGTGACCTTGGGCACCGTGGCCTCGCCATAGGCAAACAGGAGCTTGGCGCCCTGCTTGATGATGCCGCCATATTCCTGCGCTGTCCCCGGCAGGAAGCCCGGCACGTCGACGAAGGTCAGGATCGGGATGGAGAAGGCGTCGCAGAAGCGCACGAAGCGCGCCGCCTTGCGCGAGCTGTCGATGTCGAGGCAGCCCGCCAGCACCATCGGCTGGTTGGCGACCACGCCGACGGTGGTGCCTTCCAGCCGGATGAAGCCGGTGACGATGTTGCGGGCGAAGTCGCGCTGGATCTCGTAGAAATCGCCCTCATCGGCCGTCTTCAGGATCAGCTCGTGCATGTCATAGGGCTGATGGGCATTGTCTGGCACCAGCGTGTCGAGGCTGGGCTCGACCCGGCCGGGATCGTCGAAATAGGGTCGCAGGGGCGGCTTTTCGCGGTTGGAGAGCGGCAGGAAGTCGATCAGGCGGCGGATTTCGGCCAGCGCCTCGACATCATTCTCGAAGGCGCCATCGGCGACCGAGCTTTTCGTGGTATGGGTCTTGGCGCCGCCCAGCTCCTCAGCGGTGACGACCTCGTTGGTGACCGTCTTGACCACATCCGGCCCGGTGACGAACATGTAGGAGGAATCGCGCACCATGAAGATGAAATCGGTCATCGCCGGCGAATAGACCGCCCCGCCCGCGCAGGGTCCCATGATGACGCTGATCTGCGGCACCACGCCCGAGGCCATGATGTTGCGCTGGAACACATCGGCATAGCCGGCGAGGCTGGCCACCCCTTCCTGGATGCGCGCGCCGCCCGAATCGTTGAGCCCGATCACCGGCGCGCCGTTCTTCACCGCCATGTCCATGATCTTGCAGATCTTCTCGGCATGGGTCTCCGACAGCGAGCCGCCGAAGACGGTGAAGTCCTGGGAGAACACATAGACCAGCCGGCCGTTGACCGTGCCCCAGCCGGTGACCACGCCGTCGCCCGGAATATGGGTCTTGTCCATGCCGAAATCGGTGCAGCGATGGGTGACGTACATGTCGAATTCCTCGAAGGAACCCTCGTCGAGCAACAGCTCGATCCGCTCGCGCGCGGTCAGCTTGCCCTTGGCGTGCTGGGCCTCGATCCGCCGCTGCCCGCCGCCCAGCCACGCCTCGGCCCGGCGATCCGCCAGTTCCTGCAGGATTTCCTTCATGCGTTCACTCCGCCATCCACGTCGCCCTGCCCGCTGCTTAACCGCTGCCGAGGGAAAACGGAACGGCTGCGATGGGGGTGCGGCTGCGGGTCAGAGGCCGATCACCAGCTCCGGCCAGTCCGGCGCGGCGGACCCTTTACGCGACGCGGCGAGCGCGGGGTCATCGGGCACCGGCGGTTCGGCGGCCGAGACCGCGGCCGCGCTCCAGCCCGCATCCCCCGGCTGCAGCCGGATCGCCCGCGGCTCCGCGCCGCCGA
>RFIR01000559.1 GCA_003695135.1 Alphaproteobacteria bacterium
GCCCCGGCTCCGGCCCGGGGCGCCATTCGAAGAAGCCGTTGGCCGGCACCAGGCACCGGGTCTCGCGGATCGCCTTGCGGAAGGCGGGCTTGGCGGCAATGGTCTCGGCGCGGGCATTGATGATCAGCGGGCCGGCAGCGGGCGTCTTGTACCAGTGCGGCAGGAAGCCCCAGCGCATGGCCGTCAGATGCCGCTCGCCGCCTTCCAGACGCACCGCCTCGATGTCCTGGGTCGGGCGGATGTCGAGCCGCGGCCCGGGATCGTCGAACGGGTCGATGATGGCATGGAAATGCTCGGCCACCATCTCGCGCGGGGTCATCAGGAAGAACCGGCCGCACATTCAGCCGTGATCCCGCCAGATGGCATCGGCGGCCCTGCGCAGGAAATCCGGCAGCGGCACCGGGCGGCGGGTTTCGGCATCGACATAGACATGGGTGAAATGCCCCTCGGCCGCAGCGCGGTCCGCGTCGGGGCGGAACAGGCCGACGCGATAGGTGATCGAACTCCTGCCCACCCGCTCGGTGCAGAGCCCGGCTTCCACCGGCTCCGGCCAGCCGAGGCTTTCGTGATAGGTGCAGGCCGTCTGCACCACCAGGCCGATCAGATCGCCCTCCGGCACCGGCAGCCCCGCCTCCAGCTTCAGCCAGCGATTCACCACCGTGTCGAACAGTGCGTAGTAGACCACGTTGTTCATGTGGCCGTAGACGTCGTTATCGTGCCAGCGGGTGGTCAAGACGCCGAAGCTCGCATATTGATCGCGCGTCGTGCGTTTGCGGGACATGGACGGGGGCCTTTCGGTCTGCGGCCGGAGCGGGAAGGGGAAGGATTGCCAGCATGACGGCCGAGATCAAGGGGGTGCTGTTCGACAAGGACGGCACGCTGCACGGGTTTCAGGAAAGCTGGGGGGCCCCGTATCTCGCCCTGCTTCAGGACCTGGCGCAGGGCGACCGCGGCCGGCTGGCCGAAATGGCGCGCGTCACGCTGTTCGATGCCGAGGCGGGTCGGTTCCATCCCGGCTCGCCGCTGATCGCCGGGACCTTCGACGAGGCGGTCGACCTCCTCGCCCCGCATCTGCCCGGCCGCAGCCGCAGGGAGACCGTGGAGAGGCTGGAAAGCTGGGCCCTGTCGATCCGGCCGCGGCCGGTCACCGATCTCGCCGCGCTGTTTGCCCGCCTGCGCCGCGGAGGGCTGGCGGTGGGCGTGGCGACCAACGATGCCGAATCGGCGGCGCGCTCGCATCTGGCCGCGGAACTCGCCGCGGGACTGATCGATTTCATCTGCGGCAGCGACAGCGGCTTCGGCGCCAAGCCGGCGCCGGGCATGGTCGAGGCATTCGGGCACGCCACCGGGCTTGGCGGGCGCCAGCTTGCCGTGGTCGGCGACAGCCTGCACGACCTGACGGCCGGCCGCGCGGCGGGCGCGGTGACCGTGGCGGTGCTGACCGGCGTGGCCGGACGCGAGGAGCTGGCGCCGCATGCCGATCACGTCCTGCCCGACATCGCCGCCCTGCCGGGATGGCTCGGCCTTGACCGAGCCTGAGGCCGATCGCGTGCTGGCCCGGCTTGCCGCGGCGCCCGTGCGCCGGGCGGTCGCGGCCGGCGCGGTGATCCTTCCCGGCGCTCTGCTGATCTTCCTCGCGCTCGAACGCATCGGCCGGTCGGTCCCGGCCGCGCTGCTGCTGGCCGGGCTGGGGGTTGCGCTGGTCCTGCTGGGGCGCTTCGTGTGGCAGCGCAGCGGCGGCACGCTGATGCTCACGCGCGAGGCGCTGATCGGCCCCGACGGCACCCCGCTCTGCCGCATCGAGGATATCGCCGCCGTCGAGACCGGCGTGCTCGCCTTCAAGCCCTCCGGCGGATTCCTGTTGCGGCTCAGGCAGCCGATGCCCTTCGGCTGGGCGCCGGGGCTGTGGTGGCGCGTGGGGCGGCGGTTGGGCGTCGGCGGTGCGGTCGCCCGCCACCAGGCCAAGGCCATGGCCGAGCTCATCACCATCATACTCAACGAGCGCAAGGGCTGAAGCGCAGGGATCTGTGCGCGCGATCATGATCCGTGCAAGGACCCGTGCATTCCGCAGATCCGCCTGCAGCCGGGTTTTGCAGCTTTCCGTTTCTGCCATCCCGGCCAGGCCTGTTCGGACCGGTTCTGTTCCTGGAGCAGCGGCGGGTTGAGGTGGAAATCCTCTGCCGACAGCGAACCATGGAGGAACGGCTCCTGCCTGCCGCCGGTCTCCGCCAGCAGGGTCGGCGGCCGCTTCACCCCGCGGGCAGGCCGGGCGCCGCCCTCTGCAGTTCGCGGGCGCGGCGATACCCGTCGCGGGCCTTGAGACGTTCGAGATAGGCGCGGGTCTGCGGGGTGTAGTCGGCGGCCGCGCCGGAGAACTCGCCGAGATGGAGCGCATAGCCGATGGCGATGTCGGCAACGGTGAAGCGGTCCGCGACCAGCCATTCGCGCTCGAGAACATGGGCATCGAGCATGCGCAGCCGGGCCAGATACCAGCGCCGGTAATCCTCCACCACCTGCGGCTGGCGGCGCTCCTCGGGCTCGAACACGCCATAGCGCAGCATCAGCGCCTGCGGAAAGGTCAGCGTCGCATCGCTCTGATGCAGCCAGTTGAGATAGGCGCCGTATTCGGGATGATCGACACCGAGCCCGAAATCCGGTGCGTAGCGATCGGCGAGATACTGGCAGATCGCCACGCTCTCGCTCATCCCGGTCTCGCCGTCACGCAGGAAGGGCACGGTGCCCAGCACATTGACCGCGAAATAGTCCTTGCGCAGCGCCCGCGGCGGGAAGGGGAGGATTTCCAGCTCGTAGTCGAGCCCCATTTCCTCCAGCGCCCAGAGCGGGCGGAAGGAGCGGGCATCCTTGCAGTGCCAGAGTTTCAGGGTCATGGGCGGTTTCCCCTTGCGTGTCGGTGGTCGCTACCATCCAGAGCATCTCGAGCCCGATCGGGCCAATCCGCCCGGGGCGCGAAGCGAACCGGGCATGCGCCCGCCCGCCCGATGGCGGGCGCATTCGCGCCCACCCGGGCGGCCGCCTGCCCTCACCTGTCGAAATAGCCCGAACCGCATCGGAAACAGCACACCGGCGAGGACAAATCCATGGTGCGGACATCATCCCGCCTCCGCCGCGATGGTGACCAGCAGCTGGCGGATGCGCACCTGATCGCCGGGGGCGGTGCGGATCTCTTCCACCACCCCGTCGATATCGGCGCGCAGCGGATGCTCCATCTTCATCGCCTCCAGCACCACCAGAATCTGGCCGCGCGCCACCCGCTCGCCCGCCGCCGCCCGCACCGCCACTACCGCCCCGTCCATCGGCGCGGCGATGCGGCCGCTTCCGGCCTCCTCGGCGTGGATCGCCGGCTGATGGGTGGCATCCTCGAAGGCCATGGCGCCGGAGGGGTCGTCGAGATGCAGCGTCCCGCCATCGCGCACGAAGCGCGTGCTGCGGCGCAGGCCATCGGCGATATAGCTGCAGCGGCCCGCCTCCATGCCGAGAATCTCGATCACCTCTTCCTCCGCCCCCGCCCGCGCGGTGAAGCGCATCGGCGCGGCACGGGCATCGACGGCAAGGCTCAGCTCGTGATGCTCGCCGGCGCAGGCGAGCCTGCACCGCCGCGGCGTGGCGGCCGAGTTGCGCCAGCCCGGCCAGCCGGACGCGGCTGCGCCGTCCAGCCCGGTTGCGGCGTGCATCAGGATCGCGGCCAGGGCGAGGATGCGCAGCGGGGGCGGCGCGGGTGTCAGGGTCTCGTGGCCGGCGAGATGGCGCTCGACGAAACCGGTATCGGCCGCGCCGCCGGCAAAGGCGTCATGGCGCAGGATGGCGGAGAGAAACGCCCGGTTGGTGCGCACGCCCAGAAGCAGGCTGTCCTCGACGGCACGGGCGAGCCGGCGCCGCGCTTCCTCGCGGTTGCGGCCATGGGCAACGATCTTGGCCAGCAGCGGGTCGTAATGCCGGCTGACCGTCTGACCCACCCGCAGCCCGTGATCGACGCGCAGACCGGGGCCTGTCGCCGGCTCCCAGACCAGCACGCGGCCGGTCTGCGGCAGAAAGCCCGCCCGGGTGTCCTCGGCATAGAGCCGGGCCTCCATCGCCCAGCCGTCGAGCGCGATGTCGTCCTGCCCCAGCGGCAGCGGCTCACCAGAGGCGACGATCAGCTGCCATTCGACCAGATCGAGCCCGGTCACCAGCTCGGTCACCGGGTGTTCGACCTGCAGCCGGGTGTTCATCTCAAGGAAATGAAAGCGGCCATCGGCATCGAGCAGGAATTCCACCGTGCCGGCGCCGCGATAGCCGCAGGCGCGTGCCACGCGGACCGCCGCCGCGCCCATCCCGGCGCGCAGCGCAGGCGTGACTGCGGGCGAGGGCGCCTCCTCGATCACCTTCTGATGCCGGCGCTGTAGCGAACAGTCGCGCTCGCCCAGATGCAGGATATTGCCGTGATCATCGGCGAAGATCTGGATCTCGACATGGCGCGGCGCATCCAGCGCGCGTTCGAGGATCAGATCGCCGGAGCCGAAGGCCGACAGCGCCTCGGAACGCGCCGCGCGCAGGGCATCGGGCAGTGCCGCCGGATCGCCCACGCGCCGCAGCCCGCGCCCGCCGCCGCCGGCCGAGGCCTTGACCATCACAGGATAGCCGATGCGCGCGGCCTCGGCGGCAAGGCGCGCATCGCCCTGATCCGCGCCGTGATAGCCGGGGATGCAGGGGACACCGGCCGCCTCCACCGCCTGCCTGGCCCGCTGCTTGGAGCCCATCAGCGCGATCGCCTCGGCCGGCGGGCCGATGAAGGTGAGGCCGGCCTCGGCGCAGGCGCGGGCGAAACCGGCATTCTCGGACAGGAAGCCATAGCCGGGATGGATCGCATCGGCCCCCGTACGCCGGGCCGCCGCGATCAGGCGCTCGGGGCAGAGATAGCTTTCCGCCGCCGGTGCCGGCCCGATCGGCACCGCCATGTCGGCCGCATGCACATGGGCGGCATCGGCATCGGCCTCTGAATAGACCGCCACGCTGCGATAGCCCATGGCGCGGGCGGTACGGATGATGCGGCAGGCGATCTCGCCGCGATTGGCGATCAGGATGGTGTTCAGATCAGGCACGGCAGTGCTCTCCCTCGAGGCTTGCCGGTGGCCGAATCGATTGCCGGGGCCCCTTTCACAATCCGGATCGCACCCGGGCGACACCAACGCCACACGCCTCGCCCGGGCCACTGCCCGGGCGGCGCCCCCTCGCCGGTGCAGTCGAGCACGTCATGGTTCGTCCTCGCCTCCGCCCGGTGAGCACAGCGAACCGGGCATGCGCCCGTTCGGCCGCTCACTCGAACGCATGGCGTTCGCGGCCTCACCCCCCAGGCGGGCGCATTCGCGCCCACCCGGGCGGTCGCCTGCCCTTGCCGGTGGCTTCGGTCTTCGGGGGTCAGAATTTTATAGGCTGACATCAATCCGCCGCTGCCCATGAAGGAAGACGCCGTTCGAGGAAGGCACGCGCGCCTTCGCGACCCTCGTCACCGCGCACCGCCTCGGCAAAGCTGCGCGCGGCTTGGTCGAGCAGGGCGTCACGCTCCATTGCCCCGACTTTCAGCAGGAGATCCTTGCTCACCCGATTGGCGCGGGGCGCGCAGCGGCGGACCCGCGTCAGCTGCTCGCGCAGTCTTTCGGCCATCGCCTCCGGCTCGTCGGTGACGAAATGCACCAGCCCCAGACGCGCGGCCTCGGCCCCGTCCAGAGCCGCCCCGGTCAGCACCAGCCGCCGCGCCTGGGCGAGCCCGATGCGGGCGACCACGAAGGGGGCGATCTGCGCCGGCGGCAGGCCGAGCCCGGTTTCCGGCATGGCGAACCGCGCCGCGCGATCGGCGATGGCGATGTCGGAGACGCAGGCCAGACCCAGCCCGCCGCCCATCACCGCGCCTTCCAGACAGGCGATCACCACCTGCGGGGCGGCATCGACCCGGGCGACCAGCCGGCCGAAGGCGCGGTTGAGCGCAAAGAGCGGGTCCGCCGCGCCTGCCACCGGCGCATCCTGTGCGGCCTGCATGTCGCGGATGTCGCCGCCGGCGCAGAAATGGCCGCCTGCCCCCCGCAACACGATGGCGCGCACCGTCTCATGCGGCGCGACGGCATCCAGCGCGGCGTCGATCTCGCCCAGCATGGTCTGCGTCATGGCGTTGCGCTGCGCGGGCCGGTTCAGCGTCAGATGCAGTACGCCATCGGCAAGCTCGAGCGCGATCTGCGAGCAGCCGGGCAGCCTGAATAGTGTCGGGTTCAATTCGATATACTCCGGATCCCGGCAGGAGGGCGTGCGACCGCCCGGGTGGGCGCGAATGCGCCCGCCATGGGGGTGAGGCCGCGAACGCCATGCGTTCGAGTGAGCGGCCGAACGAGCGCATGCCCGGTTCGCTGCGCGCCCCGGGCGGGTGAACCCGGGTGGACACGACATTCTCTGACCGCCATGGCGTGCGGCGCCGGCCCCTTGGCTGCGGTCATTGCATCCCTCCTCATAACCGGGCGACGCCGAAGCTGTTGGGGTTGAGCCGCCGCCGGTCGGCCGCCCGGCAGATGTCGAGCGCGAATGCCACCACCCGGCGGGTATCGCGCGGGTCGATCAGCCCGTCATCCTCCATCCGCGCGGTGGAGGCGAGCGCGGTGGTCTGGCGATCCATGCGCTCGCTTGTCTCGGCCTCCAGCGCCGCGAGCCGGGCCTCGTCCACCGCCCCCTCCCGCGCCATGCGGGCCTCGGCAACGATGCGCAGCACCTGGCCCGCCTGCGCCCCGCCCATCACCGCGGTGCGGCTGTTGGGCCAGGAGAACAGGAAGCGCGGGTCGAAAGCGCGCCCGCACATCGCGTAATTGCCCGCGCCGTAGGAGCCGCCGACATTGATCGAGATCTTCGCCACCCGCGCATTGGCCACCGCCTGGATCATCCTGGAGCCATGCTTGATGATGCCGGACTGTTCCGCATCGGTGCCGACGATGAAGCCGGTGATGTTGTGCAGGAACAGAAGCGGAATGCCGGCCTGATTGCAAAGCTGGATGAACTGCCCGCCCTTGGCGGCCCCCGCCGCGGTGATCGGGCCGTTATTGCCGATCACGCCCACCGGATGGCCCTCGATACGGGCATGGCCGCACACGGTCTGCGCATCGTATTCGCCCTTGAAGTCGAGGAATTCCGAGCCGTCGGCAATGCGGGCGATGATCTCGCGGCAATCATAGGGCGTTTTCGGATCGGCCGGCACCACGCCGATCAGCTCATCGGGCGGGTAGCGCGGCGCGGCGAAGGCGCGGGCCGGCGGCTGGTCGTCCTCCCACGGCAGCTGCGCCATGATCTCGCGCGCCAGACGGATGCCGTCGGCATCATCCTCGGCCAGATAGTCGCCGACGCCCGAGACGCGGCAATGCATCTCCGCCCCGCCCAGCTCCTCGTCGGTGGCGATCTCTCCGGTCGCGGCCTTCAGAAGCGGCGGGCCGGCGAGATAGGTGGTCGCCTGACGCCTGACCATGACGATGTAATCCGACAGCCCCGGCTGATAGGCGCCGCCGGCGGTGGCCGAGCCATGCACCACGGTGATCTGCGGGATGCCGGCCGCCGACATCCGCGCCTGATTGGCAAAGGCCCGGCCGCCATCGATGAACACATCCGCGGCATGGGCAAGATTTGCCCCGCCCGACTGGGCCAGCGTGACCAGGGGCAGGCGGTTTTCCATCGCGATCTGCTGCAGGCGCAGCTTCTTCTTCAGCCCGACCGGCGAGACGGTGCCGCCCTTGATCGCGAAATTGTCGACCACGATCATCGCCCGGACGCCCGAAACCGTACCAATGCCGGCGATGCAGCCCGCCCCCGCCCCGGTGCCGTCGCGATCGTCATGCATCATGTAGCCGGTCAGCGAGCCGATCTCGAGAAAGGGCGCGCCGGGATCGAGCAGCAGGTTCAGCCGGTCCTGCGGCATGATGTTGCCGCGCTTCTCGTAGCGGGGCCGCGCAGTCTCGGCCGCCTCGATCACCTTGCGCTCGATGGCGCGGAACTCGGCCACGCGGGCCTCCATCGCCTCGGCATTGGCGCGGAATTCGGGCGATTGCGGGTCGATGCGGCTTTCAAGGACCGGCATGGCGCGCCCCTACAGAAACAGCGCCCGCGCCTCGGCGGGCGAGGCGATGGAGCGGCCGGCATCCTCGGCGATCCTCACCAGCGCCGCGACCAGCGCGCCATTGCCCGAAGCGCGGCTGCCATCGGGCAGGTAGAACGTATCCTCCAGCCCGGTGCGCAGATGCCCGCCCAGTTCGGCGACGCGGGCGTGTACGGGCCAGATCTCCTGCCGGCCGATCAGCGTCGCCTGCCAGCGCGCGTCCTTGCCGAGATATTTCAGCAGGATCGGCAGGAGATCGCCGTCGCAGGGCATGCCCGAGGCCACCCCCATCACCAGATTGACATCGGCGCGCTCGACCATGCCCTTGGCCCGGAACATCTCCACCGAACGCAGGATGCCGGTATCGAAGCATTCGAATTCCGGCCGGGTGCCGGTCTCTTCCATCACCGCCAGCAGCTCGGCGATCTTGTCGACCGGGTTGGCGAACAGCATCGGCGGCCAGGCCCAGCGGCCGTCAGACGTCACCTTGAGGTAATTGAGGCTGCCGGCATTGCAGGCGGCGATCTCCGGCCGCCCGGCGCGCAGGCAGGCGATGGGGCCGGACTGGTCGCGCCCCGGCACCCCGGTGGAGAAGTTGAGGATCACGCCCGGACAGGCGGCGCGCACCGCCCCGGCGATCTCCACCGCCACCGCGGGGTCCCAGCACATCTGATGCCCCTGGCCCGGCTCCTGCCGGCGAAAATGCAGGTGGATGACCGAGGCGCCGGCGTCAAACGCCTCGCGGGCGGCGGCGGCCATCTCCTCCGGCGTCACCGGCACTGGATGCCGGCGCGGGTCGGTCAGCACCCCGGTGATCGCGCAGGTGACGACGGCCTTGTCGCTCATTAGTGCACCCTTCGCGTGGCGGCACAGCGGGCCCGCAACAGGGCATCCCGAACCCGGTGGCGCACATCCGCGCGCGCTGCGCCGAGACATCGTAACCGGCTAACCTGCCGGGTAATAGAGGCTTACCACATGTTCGGCCTCGGCCAGGAACAGCCAGCGCGC